>JAQWSX010000035.1 GCA_029242935.1 Akkermansiaceae bacterium | reverse complement strand
TATGTCAAGGTGGATTGGGGCCCGAGTTCCACAACGGCTACCGGAGCAATGTGTGTGCAGGGAGCAGCTGAGGGGTCGGTTGTGTTGCCTTGACCGCTGGGTCCGAAGTTCCAAAGGACGGCTGAAGGGCTAAAAATGGCGATCCCTTGTCCGTTTGCTTCAAAGCAAGCCATGGCTTGTTTTGGTGAGTTGGTGGTTCCCCATGGCGGACCGATGGCTTGTTGTTCGAGTCGCCACTTGCCGTCGCCAAGGTAGGCTTTGAAAGAGTCGAAGTTTCGGGTGAAGTATAGGGCGGGGACTTCCTGGTGACTTGGTTTGGCGGGGCCCCAGCGATCGCCGGGTTCGCGGTGGCAAATGATCTGTTGTTGAACAGCGATGGCGTTTTTACATCCGGGTTCGAAGCTGGTTTGCTGCTTCATCACCGCGGCGGCCTCCTCATTGGGCATGTCCCAAAGTTTGGGAATGGTCTCCGAATAGAGCTGATTGCCGGATCCCCGCTTCTCAAAGTGTGTCACTTTTGCCCAGGATCCAACTCCGCCACCCTGGATGGGATTCCAGTTCCACGGCGACCATGCCTTGTGCTGGCCTTCTTTCCTGCGATCAATGCGGCTTCCGGCATAGTAGGATTGCTGGATGAGGCGTCCGGGGTCGTAGGAATTAACGATGTTTTTTTGTCCTAGTGAGGTCCAGGACAGGTGGGTGATGGAGGCGCCCATTGCCTTGTCGATGCCAACCTGCACTGTCCCGTTGTCAATTTTGAGAAGCTCGGGTTCGGGCCGCTTGACCGGAGGTTTGGCTTGCAGGAGCGATGCTCCAAAAGCGAGGGCAAGGCAGAGTCTCATCTCGTTTTCGAGTTGAGTTCTCCGTTACGGGTTTCTCCATCGACATTGGCCTGCCAGTAATGGCCGGATTCGACATGAAGGCAAGTGAGCCAGCCGCCGCGGCCGACGTCGGTGTCGATGTTGATAGCGTGGCCAAGATTAAGTGGAAGGTGGGGATCCTTCTGTGCGGTATGACCGCAGATCATAATTTTGCCGGATTGATGAGGGAGGGGAGTCCCGAATTTTTTATGAATGAGGGTGAATGGATGCTGTTTTGAGACGGGAATATCATGCTCAAGATTAGCGTGGACGAAGATGTGTGAATCAGTCTCGTGGAAGGGCTGGGTGTTACGGACAAAATCCCAGTGGGAGTCGGGAACGGCTTCGAATCCATTAGGTCCATAAGATTCAAGAGTGGCTCCGCCGCCCCAAGCCTCAAGCCAATGGGCCAAGTCTGTTTTGTCGAGATGGGAGAGGAGGAACTTTTCCTCGTGGTTTCCGTGGAGGAAGGTGGCGTTGTATCTATCCTTAACGCCGATAAGGAAATCGATGACCCCTTTGGAATCGGGGCCACGATCGACGTAGTCGCCGACGAAAATCAGGTGGTCTTCCGGGGTGGGTTCGATGATCTCGATCATCTTCCTGAGTGGGTCAAGACAGCCATGAATGTCGCTGATAGCAAGTGTTCTCATAAGTCCTTAGGTAGGATAAACGCTTTGGATGCCGTGAGTTAAGTACAGAAGTTACGAATGTCTGTGAGCGCGTTTGGTTTCCGTGTTGATCCGCTGCAGTGCACAGCAGCTTTGGATAGCGCTTCATCATCCCTGATTTCTTTATTTTAATGAGTGGCATAACTGACTCAAACGAAGAAAATTAGCTAAACCTTTCTGAATGCGATCAGAATGACCTAGCTTATATTGACTCTGGAAAGGTCCCTCATGTCATACCGAGCCCCCATGTCGGATTTATGAGAGTCATAGTTTACCGTGCGGCTACCCTACAAACACGAGGGAAACGGGTCTTACTCCCAAATCTAAAACTCGCCTGAACTGGGTGCTGGTTAGTCACAAATCCGACGAAGTTGAGCCCTCTTGATGGGACGACTACTTACAAGGAACTTGCGAAGAGATTATGCTTCGTTTGAGAGAGTCGGAATCGGGTTTTCTTTTTTTCCCAATGCGCGACGCATCTTATCCAGAGCAATATTTTGGAGCTGGCGTATCCGCTCACGAGTGACTCCGAAATCACGACTGATCTCCTCGAGAGTGAGAGGTTTCTTGCCATTGAGTCCAAAGCGAGCTCCAATGATTTTAGTTTCCCGTTGATCGAGTAGATTCAAAAGAGGTCCGAGCTCATTGTGCATCTCTTTAGCAGTTAGTGCGTCCGATGGATCTACAGCTTTAGAATCACCAAGGGTTTCGCCGAAGGTAGTAGCGCCGTCTTCACCAACTGGAGCGTCAATTGAGGTCGGTCGCTGCGCTGCCTGTTTGAGGAGGGCGAGCTTTTTGCGAGGAATGCCGAGAATTTCAGTTAACTCCTCGTCGCTCGGTTCGCGGCCAAGTTCCTCGGTAAGAGCTAAGGAAATTTTGCGGAGCCGGGCGATTTTGTCGACCATGTGGACGGGAAGACGGACAGTCTTGCTTTGATTCGAAAGTGCCCGCTTAATCGATTGTTTGATCCACCACGCCGCATAGGTCGAAAGCTTACCGCCTTTTTCGGGGTCATACTTTTCGACAGCTTTCATGAGGCCAATATTACCTTCAGAAATGAGGTCTGCAATGGGGAGACCATAGTTCGAGTAGTCTTTGGCGATCTTAACGACGAGACGCAGATTGGCTCGAATCATATGATCACGGGCTGCTCCATCTCCATCCTTAATACGCTCGGCGAGCTCCAGTTCCTCGTCGATAGTAAGGAGGGGGGTTTTGGCGATCTCGTTCATGTAAAGACGTAAGATGCTGTCAGAATCCTTTTTCATTGCATCGGAAGTTGGCACACAATCCAGAATTGACTAGAAGTTAGATAAATTTTTTGCAGATTTTTTCAAATATCATGCCTGAACAAAATAAAACCGCCGAGTGATCAACTCGACGGTGCCTTTGGCAGAAGTGTGCGGTCTGCCGGACCGGATCATGCAAGTCGCACGGGGAAAGCTCCCTAGGACTTGTAGCGGAGGCGCTTCTTGTGGCGATTGGCCTTCATGCGCTTGCGGCGCTTGTGCTTGCTGATCTTGGTCTTCCGACGCTTCTTAAGGTTGCCCATGGTATTTGTAGTTGGGGTTGAGTTCTGCGGGTTTTTTTAACCGCAATTCCGTTAAATTACTTGATGTTTCAGGAAACGATCTTGTTGAGAGGGTATTCGATTATGCCTTCTGCGCCCAGTTCTTTCAAATCCGGGATGATGTGGCGTGCCACTTTCTCGCAGATGATCGTCTCGAGTGCAAGCCAGCCATTCTCAGTTAGTTTGGCCACGGTTGGGCGGCGCAGAGAGGGGAGGCGCTCAAGGACAGCATCGAGCGAGGCTTCGGGCAAGTTGAGTTTGAGGCCAACTTTGTCGCGAGCTTCGAGCGCAGCTTTGAGCATCATGACCATACGCTCCATTTTGTCGCGTTTCCATTCGTCATTGAAGGCGTTTTTACTAGAGTAAAAATGAGGGAATGAGGAGAGGAGTTCATCAACAACACGGAGTTTGTTGGCCCGGAGTGAAGATCCGGTCTCAGTGACATCGACGATGGCATCGACGAGATCGGGAACTTTGACTTCGGTTGCTCCCCAGGAAAATTCGACACTGGCCTTGACTCCCTTTTCAGCGAGATAGCGCTTGGTGATTTCGATTCCTTCGGTCGCGATGTGCTTTCCTTCTAGGTCTTGGACCGTTTTGATAGGGGAATCTTCAGGGACGACCAAAACCCAGCGGGTTGGGCGGGTTGAGGCCCGCGAGTAGGGAAGTTCGGCGAGATCGACCAGATCGACGTCGTGACCGTAAGCCCAATCAAGTCCGGTGATTCCGCAGTCAATGAATCCTTGATCAATGTAACGGGCAATTTCCTGAGCCCGGATCATGTAAATATCCAGTGAATCGTCGTCGGAAGAAGGGCGAAGGCCGCGATCCGAAGTGTAAATATTATAGCCGGCCTTCTCGAGTAGGTCGAGGGTCGGTTTCTGCAAGCTTCCCTTCGGAAGCGCTATTTTGAGTGAATTAATCACGCGGGGCGGCGGTTTTAGCCACGAATCTCAGGGAAGCAAGTATTTTGCGCGATTCGGCCCTTCCTTTCACGTGTTCTTAAGAGTGAGGTGCTTTTTCAGCGGTTCCCCCGGCATTGTATTGAGGTGCGAAGCTTGGGAGGATGAGTCTTTTGGTGTCTCCAACCAAGTATGGGGTGTGGCTGGATGATGGAGTTCTCCTCTGATGTTGTTACTTCTGTGATTTTCCTCGGTTGAAATGGGATATTCCATCAAAGAGTTGCGTCGCCGTAGTAGGGCTGGAGCGCTTCCGGAATTTGGATGGTTCCGTCTGTATCTTGGCATTGCTCGAGGAGGGCTACGAGAAGACGGGGGAGAGCGGTGCCGGAGCCATTCAAGGTGTGGCAGAAGTTGTTTCTTCCCTCGGCGTCTTTGTAGCGAAGCTTCATGCGGCGCGCCTGGTAGTCGCCAAAGCAAGAGCAGCTGGAGACTTCCAGGTATTTGCCCTGGCCGGGTGCCCACACCTCGATGTCATATGTCTTACAGGAACTGAAACCAACGTCGCCGGTGCAGAGTTCGATGACCTGATAATGGAGGCCAAGTTTTTGGAGAGCAGCTTCGGCGTGGCCGGTGAGTTCTTCTAACATGTCCATCGAGGTTGCCGGGTCGACGATTTGGACGAGCTCAACTTTATCGAATTGGTGCATGCGGATAATACCGCGGTTGTCTCGACCGGCGCTACCTGCTTCACGTCGGAAACACGGGGTGTGAGCTGTCATCTTAATGGGGAGATCATTTTCGGCGAGGAGAGTGTCGCGGTAAAGGTTGGTGACGGGAACTTCGGCGGTCGGGGCGAGGAAGAATTCGTTGTTCTCCGTGCCATACATATCGTCTTCGAATTTTGGAAGTTGGCCGGTTCCCTCCATGCACTCACGCTTGATAATGTGGGGAACATTAACTTCCTCGTATCCGTTTTCACGGCTCTGGATGTCTAGGAGAAATTGGATGAGCGAGCGTTGAAGCCTGGCTCCTTTGCCTCGGTAAACTGCGAAGCCTGATCCGGAGAGTCGGGCCCCGTCGTCGAAGCTGATGATGCCCTTTTCCTCTGCGAGGTCGAGGTGATCTCGGGCTTCGGCGAGGGCAGGTTTCTCGCCCCAGCTTCGGATGATGGGGTTGGCCTTTTCGTCTGCACCAACGGGGCAGTCTTCGTAGGGGAGATTCGGAATGTTGAGAAGAAGCTCCGTCTGGCGTCTTGCAGCTTCGCTGCCTTCGTCGTCTAGAATCTTGATCTGCTCACCAATCTTTTTGACTTCTGCTTCGATACCCGAGGAGTCCTCGCCATTTGCACGGAGTTTTCCGATTTCCTTGGAAGTGGTTTTCCGCTCGGACTGGAGGGCTTGTTTGGACGTTTCGTTTTTGCGGCGGGTTTCGTCGCAAACGAGGACTTCGTCAATGAGGTCAGCCGAGCCATCGTGACGATTGGCGAGGCGTTCTTTGACGAAGTCGGGATTTTCGCGGATGACTTTAATGTCGAGCATGATGGGAAAGTGGATATTTTGGAATCCGCAAGGCGCTTACCCGATTTCCGCGAGTCTGGCAAAGGTAGAATCATCTCACCGAGCCTATCGGGTGGGTTCATCGCAGCTGAAATGGCACGGGGAGGGTGTAACTGTAGTTAACGGCTTCACCGAGGGCGTTTCGGGCGGGTTTAAACCTCCAAGTTAGGATAGCGGAAAGGGCGGCGTTGTCGAGGAGTGCGTAGCCGCTGGATTTGGCAATACGGGCAGAGATCACTGCTCCTGAGGAGCCTATGGTGAAGGAAAGAGTGACGGTTCCTTGTTGGCCGGCGCGACGCGCGGCGGGAGGGTATTTTGGTTTTGGCTGGCTGATGCCGGAGGGTTTGCTGACGGTGCGTTGACGCGCGGCGGCGGTTGCAGCAGCGGCCTTCATTCGAGCGTTCTCGGCTTTTTGTGCGATAAGCTTTTGGCGGCGCTTTTCGTCGATGCGTTTACGGGCGAGTTCTCGTTCCCTGGCTGCTTTGGCTTGGTGTTGTTTCTCTACAATGGCGGGATCGGTCTTGGGTGGGGGAGTGGGCTCGGGTTCCGGTTCCGCGACAGGCTCCGGCTCTGGAATGGGTTCTGGGATGGGAGATTCGGTGGAGCGGGGGGGCGGAGCTGTCGGCTGGGGGCTGGGCTGGGGAGTAGAGGTAAATTCTGGTTCCTGAAATCTGATGAAGCTGAGGTCGATGAGTCTGGCTTCTTGGATCGGAGGATCGGAAAGGTCGATTGTGACCTTTCCCCACTTCAGAGCACCCGCGAAGAGAGCCGCCGTAAGGAGGGCGACGAAAGTCCAGATTAGGGACTGGCTACTCCGTGAGCTCATTTTTTTTATCGTATGCGAGATTTATAATACCGCTTTCTCGAGCGATTTCCATCACTGGAAAAATAATTTCGGCGCGTGCCGCTTTATCGATCCGAAGGACGAGGGCGTCGATGTCGCTGTGTTTGATAGCGTCTCGGAGTTTGCTTTCGAGCTCTTCCTTGGTGGTTTCCTCGCCTTCGAGGAAAATGATGTTTTCGGAAGTGATGACGAGTGAGAGGTGAAGATCGTCGGGGCTTGCTGTGGCGGACTCCATGGGGCCTACAGGGAGCTCAACCCGGCGATCTGGCTTGATGAATTGGCTGCTCACCATGAGGAAGATGAGAAGTTGGAAAACGACGTCGATGAGCGGGGTCATGTCGATCCCGGCATCAATACGGCGTTCTCTGGTGATCATGATGTCTTGCAAGGAAGGTGGGGGCTGCAGGAGGGGGAGATGATGTTTTTGCGCTATTTGGCGAAGAAACGTTCGCGGAGGTGGGAGGTGAGTTCGTTGAGATCATGGACGAGCTTGTCGACGCGAGCTTCGAAGATCCTGGCCATCGCCATGGCGGGGATAGCGACGAGGAGGCCCGCGACAGTCGTGAGGAGCCCAGTCCAGATGCCATCAGCAAAATCGGCCGGGGTGACGCTTTCTCCGAGTTTGGCTATTTTTGAGAAGGCAATGACCATCCCCCAGACAGTTCCGAGGAGCCCGATGAGAGGAGAGATAGCGGCGATCAGAGCGAGGATGCGTAGGCCACGCTCGTGCTGACGGATGGCGCGGGAAGCTTCACGCTCCGTGACGTTGAGGGTGTGCTCTTCACCTTCGGAGGTGGCGTTGATGAAGACTAAGCCGACTCGGGCAAGAGGATTAGACCGGGAGGTCTTTCCTTGGTGCAGACCCCGAATGGTTTTCGAGAGTCGATATTGATGAAATGCATAATAAATGAGGCGTTCGAGAACGATGAGAACCGTAATGAAGGCGAGAATGAGGAGGGGCCACATAAAGTCACCGCCTTTGAAAAAGAGGTCTTTCAATGAGAATTCCATCGGTGGGAGGATGCTGCCGTTTCGTGGTTGCGATCAAAAGCCCGAAATCTTGATTTAAGCAATCGACTGGTTGAACCAGAGCGATTTTCAGTTGACTTCGATGGTCAGTCCGTCAACCTCCGCCCACGAAAGATTAAAAAGGCCACTTCTATAAATGGTTTTTTTAGTGCCTCTGACAGAGAAATAACCCGTTTAGAAAGCAATAGAATGAAATTAAATATTCGAACTCAGCACTTAGCTGCGGTGGCTATGGCACCCTTGTTACTTGCTTCTACAAGCCAAGCGGCCTTCGTCATCACGGCCGTCACCGATGGCGATCTTAGCGGGGGAAATCCGAAGTCGGTCATGCTGAAAGCGGTCGCGCCAGTCCCCGACCTCACAGCTTGGGGAGTTGGATCTGCTAACAACGGAGGTGGATCTGATGGCCAAGAGTTCACTCTGCCTGCTGGAAGTGCGGCAGCCGGAGATGTTTTCGTGATTGTAGCTAACTCGTCTTCGCTAGATTTCTTTGCGAATAATTTTGTTCGAGATTTCACCCTTTTGAATGGAGGGAACGCGGCTAACATCAATGGTGACGATGCTATTGAGCTCTTCAATGGAGGAGCTGTTGTTGATATCTTCGGCGATATCGATG
>JAQWSX010000033.1 GCA_029242935.1 Akkermansiaceae bacterium | reverse complement strand
TATCGATATGGCGGACCTCTCGCCTATCGTGGCCCCCACTCGTGGAATTCGAAGAACAGCAATTACCTCACCTCTGCTGGAAAAAAGCGAGAAGACAGTCACGCCACTCGTGCAGATTGGTGTGCTATTTTTGGGCCGACCGACAAAGGTGACGCCACTGTCACGATGATGGGGCATCCAAAAAACTTTGATGCTCCCCAACGCTTGCGAACTTGGCCAGACGGTAAAGTCTTTCTCTGCTGGACCCCAATCCAGGAAAAACCGTTGGTCATTCAGCCGGATCAATCGGTAACCTGGAAGTATCGAATCGTAATCTCAGACGGGAAGCCCGATGAGAGCGCGATCAATCGTTGGTGGACGGACTATCGGACAGAGTAACCCGCGATCGGAGGAAGTGAAATTTTTCAGGCTTGAGAAACTGACTGAGTATTCGCTCGGGACAAATCCAGGCAAGATCACCCGGTGGCCCAACAGCACTTACAACCTTGGCCAGATTTTCGGAGTAGCTCTTTAAAGTCCAAGGAGATGTGTCGACTTCCTTCGCCTCTTGTCGAAGGGCACTCGCCAGCCAGCGCGACAGCTCCGGGAGATGCACCTCTGCAATAACGCTGCGCTGAAATTTCTCTGGAAGGTTTCCAAAGTCAACAGTTCCGCCAGCCGAGAATTGGGACCAAGCATGATCCAGATCTGCAACGCCCAATTTACATCCGTAGGCTAACATCGTTGTCGCGAGTTGCTCACGATATTCCTTTTCTAAGCCTGGGAGAATATCGAGAGAGACAGGAATCGATTGATAAAGGGTGCCATAGCTGACGAAGTCACACGTGATTTGTGGCAGGTCACGGCCGATGAGAGGTTTATTCAGAAAAGCGGGATCAAGAAAGGTAAGGCCAAAGCCTTCACTGATCGAGGTCGTGATAAGATGAGTTGCTCTCTCGAGCAATTTCACAAATGAATCGGGATGATCACTGACGACATCGAAGGCGATCGGGAGTTCCTTTTTTTCGGCGAAGCGAACCCAATCATCATGGATAAAAGAAGGTTCTTCCGAACCAGATCGCAAAGCTACCGCAAAGCGGGTCTTGGGCGGAGCGTGAGCCGCCAACAAACACAGCTCACCGAGATTTTTCCGACGAATCCCGCGGACGGGGTAAAAAAGAAATGCATCGTTAGAAGCCTTCTTTTTGATAGGGGGCGGATTAACAGCGTTGGGAAGGAAGTGGACCCGAGATTCGGGAACTCCTGCAGTCCTAAGGATCGCAAGGTCACGTCGATTGATAGTCGCATAATGAACGTGCGGGCCAGTGGGGTAGAGTCGTTCATTCCCAACTACGAGTTGATAATTTCCAGGCCGTCCATCTTCCACAAAATCGTGAATTTGCATCAAAATACGAACACCAGCTTGTGCCGCAATTTCGATCATTTTTGGGAAATACACATTAAGACCAAGCGTTGGATTATGAACAATCCAAAGGTCAGCCTTTTGCTCAAGGAGTCGGCTGATCGGGATCGTGCCCTCGGTTCGATAATCCAGTTCTGGGAGAATCACCCCTGGCTTAGCCCACTCTTCTAATGGACCACTAGAAGCAACCTGGACCTCATGACCTTGCGATCGAAGAATTTGCGCTTGTGATTCGATCACCCGTGTGACTCCTCCGGCGCGAAGATGGTAGTGGATGATCAGAATTTTCATGCTTTTGGGAGAAGTGAGATTGCATGATAGCGTTGCGATAGCAAACGGGATTCGCTAGACTTGCGCTATGAAGAACTCGGGTTGGTGGCAAATGTCGCTTGCAATCGCCACTGTTACTCTCAGCGACCGAGGCAAGCGCCGTCGATTTATCACCGGATTACTGATTTTTATTGTGGCCTATTTTTCACTAGGAAATTGGCCGCTCGATTCGTGGCTCTCGCAGGGACTCTGGCGAATGTTGATTTTCTGGGGCTTTCTTGCATTGATGTGTCTTTTTATGATCCTGATGGCGCTCTTTGATGCTTTGGCTGTGATAGGAGAAGAAAAACGAAAACTCGGTCTCACCAAGACGTGTAAAGACGAAGAATCATTGCAGGATTAGATTTGTGACTTGCGAGATCGGCAGGCCCGCCTCATCCCTCTGACATGACTTCAGAGCTTGAGCGCCTTTTTGAACATTTACGATTCCCTAGCATCTCCACGGATTCGCGCCACATCGGGGACGTCCGCGCCAACGCCGATTGGTTGAAGGGTCAATTCGAGGACATGGGGCTGGAGACTAAACTCCATGAAACTCCGGGAAACCCAGTGATCGTGGCTTGCAATGAAAAAGTGGAGGAACGCCCGACCGTCCTAATATACGGGCACTACGATGTTCAGCCCGTCGATCCTCTAGAACTCTGGGATTCGGCCCCATTTGAACCAGAGATCCGCGACGGTAAAATTTGGGGGAGAGGCGGAGCTGACAACAAGGGACAGCACTTTGTGCATATGCTCGCTGCCGAAAAAACAATGAAGCAAAACGGCGAACTTCCACTCAATGTTATTTTCCTTATCGAGGGCGAGGAAGAGATTGGTTCGCCAAATCTCGTGCCATTTTTGAACCAGTATAAGGAATCACTTGCGTGTGATATCATTGCGGTTTCTGACACAGGGATGGTTGCTCCTGGCGTGCCAACCCTTGGATATGGTTTGCGCGGAATCACCTGCCTCGAAGTGAAGGTTAAAGGGCCGGCTGGTGATCTTCATTCAGGGGTTTACGGTGGATGTGTCGCTAACCCAGCGACCGCGGCTGCGCGAATGGTCGCGAGTTTGCATCACCATGATGGCAGGATCGCGGTCGCAGGATTTTACGACGATGTCATTCCTCTCGAGGACTGGGAACGCGAGATGTGGTCGAAAGTTCCTGGCACGAGCGATGAGGACTTTTTGAGGACGACAGGTTCTCCTGAGGCATTTGGAGAGCCAGGTTACTCAATGGCGGAACGCCTCTGGGCAAGACCCACTGTCGAAGTGAATGGCTTTGGAAGCGGTTATCAAGGAGAGGGCTCGAAGACCGTTTTGCCTGCCGAAGCGATCTTTAAGCTCTCGTGCCGACTCGTGCCTGGCCAAGATCCGGCAAAAATCCAACAACAGGTCGAAGAACATCTTCGCAAACACCTACCCAAGGGAGTCACGGTCGAGATTCATAATGGCCACTCCGGCAAGGCGTATCACAACGATCCTCATTCCAAATTCGGGAAGGCTGCTCAGGCGGCACTCACGACCGCGTTCGGACGGGAGCCAGTTCTCATTCGTGAAGGCGGAAGCATTCCCATCATCCAGGATATGAAAGAGGTTCTTGGAGCAGACAGCCTGATGCTCGGGTTAGCTTTGCCAGATTGCCAAATTCACGCTCCCAACGAAAATTACTCAGTTGAGAACTTCGAGAAAGGGATCGAAATGAGCTGCGAACTTCTCAAAGAACTTTCAAAGATTTAAAAGCTCATGAGTGACGAGAAAAAAGACTTTATCCGCGAAATCATCGCGAACGATCTAGAGAGCGGGAAACATACCACACCAATCACCCGTTTTCCACCCGAACCGAATGGCTACCTTCACATTGGACATGCCAAGGCAATAGGCTTGAACTTTGGAATCGCCAGCGAACATGCCGGGATCGGGGCACGGTGCCACCTCCGCTTTGACGACACCAATCCGGTCAAGGAGGACACCGAATATGTCGAATCGATCAAACGCGATATCGAATGGCTCGGATACGATTGGGGAGATCATCTTTTTTTCGCGAGCGACTACTTCGACTTCTTCTACGATTGCGCGGTTGCCTTGATCGAGAAGGGACTCGCGTATGTCGACACACAGACACCGGATGAGATCCGATCCCAGCGAGGAAATGTCAGCATCGTCGGAACTCCTTCTCCTCACCGGGAACGTTCCGTGGATGAAAATCTGGAACTCTTCAGAAAAATGCGCGAAGGAGCATTCGAAGATGGCGGGGCAGTTCTCCGTGCCAATATCGACATGGAATCCTTCAATATGAATATGCGCGATCCAGTGCTTTACCGTGTCGTCCACGCTCAGCATCACAACACGGGCGACAAGTGGTGTATTTATCCAATGTATGATTTCGCTCATCCACTGGAAGACGCAAAAGAGCACATCACTCACTCGCTTTGTTCGCTTGAATTCGAGAACCACCGCCCACTCTACAACTGGGTTGTGGAACACTGCCCGACTCCATCAAAACCACGTCAGATTGAATTTGCACGGCTCAATATTGGATATACCATCATGAGTAAACGCAAGTTTATCCAGCTAGTTGATGAGAAGCATGTTGGAGGCTGGAATGACCCCCGCATGTCAACATTGAGTGGTATGCGTCGTCGAGGTTATCCACCCGAGGCAATCCGTGCATTTGTTGATAGAGTCGGTTTAACAAAACAGAATTCGCTTTCCGATTTTGCGCTACTTGAGTTCGAGGTGAGAAATCACCTTAACAAAGTCGCCCTTCGAAAAATGGCAGTCCTTGACCCCATTAAAGTGATCGTGACCAACTACCCGGAAGGTGATAGCGAAAAAGTAACCGTTCCCAACAACCCCGAAAATGAAAACGATGGGACGCGGGAACTTACCTTTACGAGAGAATTTTGGATCGAGCGCGACGACTTTATGATCGATGCCCCAAAGAAATACTTCCGACTCAAACCCGGCGGGGCAGTTCGGCTTCGGGGTGCCTATATCATTCAACATACCGAGCACATTCTCGACGATGATGGAGAGGTCTCGGAAATCCATTGTGAATTCATCCCTAACACCATCGGTCAGTCAGCGCCTGAAGGAGTGCAATGTCGCACAGCGATCCATTGGGTTTCTTGCCGCGAAGCCGTCAGTGCCGAGGTCCGCCTTTACGATCGACTCTTTACCGAAGAAGTCCCTGACAGCGCCGACGGTGGTTACTTGTCCTGCTTGAATCCGAATAGCCTGTCCGTTGTGACCAGCGCCCAAGTGGAACCAAGTCTAGCGACAATGGCGGGGGGGGAACGATGCCAGTTCGAGCGCATCGGATACTTTTGCACCGATTCTGAAGATCACACTGCGGACAAGCCGGTCTTCAACCGAATTTCCACCCTAAGAGATTCGTGGGGCGCCAAAAAATAGGTCTATGAAAGGCCACCGTTACTGGCTGGCGGTGGTTTTCTTCCTCCTCGCCTCTGCCCCAGGATTTTGGTTTCCAGCTCTCGCCAATGTCCTAGAAAATTATGGTTTGGGTAGCTGGGCTGTCTGGGCATTTTTGGTGCCGCCTCTTGCCGGTATGATTTCCCCGCTCATTTTTGGGGCCCAAGTCGATCAGCGACTCGAAGCT
>JAQWSX010000007.1 GCA_029242935.1 Akkermansiaceae bacterium | reverse complement strand
ATGGCGCTTCACCAGTGATAATGGAGATGCACGACAGAGCCGAAACGCCGACTGGGCCTACAAAGATAGCGGAAACCCAATCGCCTATCACAGCGAATGGCTAATGCGTAGCCGGGAGTCGGACTACGACTATGGTAGCTTTATCGAGCTCACACGTATGCTTGATGAAAACAAGACAGATGAAGCAACTCTGAATCGGATCACCAATCCCAACATGTTAGCTCTGAACGCAGTCGTTCGTGGATACGATGCGGACTGGGATACCATCACCGTAGATCGAGGCAAGAACGCCTACTTTTACCGCCCAAAAGACGGAGAGGGCTGGATGCTCCTCCACTGGGATGGAGACCGGGTCTTCGATCGAAGTAACCAAGCGATCCTCGGAGGAAGAAGAGGAGTCAGCACCTATTTTAACCGCCCCTTCATTCGCCGCCGAATGAATTACTACATGACCAAATTGCTGGACGAGCACACCAAAGGCTCTGCAAGGACTCTTGCCTGGATGGATGCGGAAACCGCCGCCGTTGCAGGCTCCGGCATCAATATGACAAAGTCCCACTATACGAACTGGTTCAACAGACGGGAAGGTATCGCACGGAACTTTATCACTTCAAATGTCGCCAACACCTCCTTTGCGATCACAACTCCCCGGACTCCAACCTCAGAAAATGTCATCACCTTGGAAGGAACTTCACCTCCAACGGCCTTTTATATTCGGGCCGTCGATCAAGATGAAACCTCATTTTCGTGGACCAGCACAACTGCCTGGGAACTTGCTGGTATCGTTCTTCAAGAAGGGGTCAACAGCCTGACTATCGAGGGGGTCGATCACGAAGGAAACGTTGTCGAACAGACCCAATATACCATCACCAAGACCGGTAACGCACCTCCTGTAATTGCTCTAGACTCGTCTCCAAACTCACGAAGAATTAGTCTGGAGGAAACCATCATGCTAGACACCACGGGAACTTTTGATCCAGAAGGAGAAACAGTCACGATCAACTGGACCGTGCTCCCCGATACTGGCGTAAACTTCGCCATCGATGGCAGCAATCTTACTGCAGGTTTTTCCCAACCAGGTTTCTATGTCTTCACCGCGGAAGCCAGCGATAGCAACGGAAACTTGACCACGAAATCGGCCGCTGTCTCCGTGCATCTCGATGAAGGTTTCTCAAACTTTGGAGACCCCACACTAGGGGACTTCTGGACCAGTTCTAATGTCCCCAAACACGAAAATTCGTCAGACGCCGCCCACTATTCCCTGCAGGACCACGAAGGTCGTTTAACTATCAATATCCCGCTCAGCCAAGTTCCGCTGGGACTCCCCGAGCCAGATCTGCCCCCCGCCGTGAACTACATCGATTTCGGATCAACCTGGAAATATGATGATTCCAATGAGGAACTGACAGGGGCCTTTGCCCAGTCAAACTTTGATGATTCCAGTTGGAATTCCGGTCCTGGATTCCTCGGCTTTAACGAAGACGGCCTTCCCGGTCCTGGTATGCAAACCGGAACCTTAAGGCGCGACCGAAGCAACAATCTCATCACTTACTACTTCAGAAATGAGTTTGAGTTCACTGGAGACCCGATTGGAGCAAAACTTTACATCGACCATATTGTCGATGACGGAGTCCGCTACTATCTCAATGGCCAAGTCCTGGGATCTGTTCGCCTTCCAGCCGGAGAAATCACCTCTAAAACGACTGCCACTAGCCTACCTTCTAGCCAAGAAGATGTGATTGCCGAAGACGTTTTGGTCCTCGACGTCTCTTCTGCAATCGTCAACGGCACAAACGTCTTCGCTGCCGAAGTTCACAACTCAAGCTCAGGCAGCAGCGATCTCGTCTTTGGAGCACGGGTTGACATCGCCGCCAACCCATCCGGCAATGGTGCTCCAAGCCTTGATGACGTCCTTCACCCATGGATCAAACGACAGCTTCCCGAAGGAGATTGGGCCCTCGAGACCGAAATCAAACTCGAGAAGGTACAATTTGGAGAATTCTACGCTGGCTTGCTTGTCGAAGCTAATCAAGGCGACAGCGCTTTCCGCTATGGTATTGGATTTAAGGACGGAGACAGCATTGCCTCCATTCGCGTGAACCCTTCTGGCACCTCTGAAACGATGACCAGCGTGCCTGCTCTTGACTCAGATCTGGCAGTGATTCGACTAGAACGCAAAGGTAAGCTTCTCAACTTCTACTGGTTGCATGATGGGAGTCCAACGCAGATTAACCAAGTCATTCTGCCAGAAGGAACGACCTTCAGCACCGGCGGTGTCTTCGCCTCAACGGAAATAGAACAGTCCCTCGAAGCTAGTTTTGATTACACCATGCTCATCGGATCTGATGCCGACTTCACGACGTGGATGTCCAGCAACGGGCTCACCGATCCAAATGCCGAATATGAAAATTCAGGGCTTACAAACCTCATGGCCTATGCATTGGGTCGCGACCTAAATCCCAATGTGACTCCAGCTTTAATCAGGAATGGTGACCTCATTGGCTTCAGCCACCGTCAGCGCATCGTCGGTGGTCAAGTTCGCTATCAGGTCGAGAAATCCACTGATTTGGTGAATTGGCTACCTGCCGGAGACCTAAGTCCAGATGGCGAAGCCATCGAAAATCAAGACGGAACGTTCACGGTGAATCTACTCAGCGATATACCAACATCCAATCGTGATAGAATCTACTTCCGTCTCATGGTAAACGCCTTTTAATTAGACAGCGGCCTCCTCTGTAAATCCGAAGGTAATCCCTAGCGATCGCGGTGCCCCCAGACCCAAAGGGTTGGCACTACGATCACACTCAGGGTCATGGTTAGGAGGACCCCGATTCCGCAGAAGAACCCCATTGATTGCAGGGTTTCATTGGAAGCAAAACAGAGCGAACCAAACCCCACTACGGTCGAGAGCCCGCAGAAAAAGATTCCCTTTCCAACTCCATTCCAGACCTTGGCAAGATCACCCCCACTTCTTCTTAAAGCGAAAATCAGGTGGATACTGTAATCGATCCCGGTTCCCACGATGAGAGGAATCGCCATGCTGCTTAGAAAATTCCAAGGCCTCCCTGCAACTACGACCAAGGCATTTACCAACAGCAGCACCGTCACAAGAACTCCTGCAGTCAGGACAGCATCCTTCCACGAGCGAAAAACTAAGATCAACGCCACCAAAAGAACCAAGGTTGCCGGAATGAAAAGAAAATACAGATCATCTTTTACCCGCTTCAAAAGAAGCAATCGCAACATCTCCCAACCCGAAACCGTCACGTCATCTGTGTTTAGAATCTGCAAATCCTTGGCAGTTTCAGCAGTCACGATTTCTTTCAACTGAATACGACCCGAAAAAAAGCCTCCTTCATGGTAAAACTTCCGAGCAAAGGAATCAAGTTCATCGGGAATATCCGCCAAATTCTTAAGCACTAAGGAATCCAAAGCTCTTCCTTTTTCGTTAAAGCCCGCGTTCTCCATCTCAGCAAGAATAGCTTGGGAGTTTCGCGAAATTTCGTTCCACACTTCAGCATTAATCAGACGCGCCTCACGGTTCGGCAAAACCTCCACCGGCCACTCCGATCTTGTAATCAACCCCGATTCTTTGAGTTCGTTGATTTTTGCTTCGGCCACCTTAAGGGAACCCCGTACTTCATCCACCGTTTCTCCTTTTGCCACCAATGACAAATTCCGCCTTGAAAAGGCGGGGAATTGATTCTGCATGATTTCCAGCGTTTGCGCGGCTTCACTCACCTCGGGCTCGACCATCGATACGTCAAACTCGATTTCCGGCTGCCCAAGAGACACAAAAACCCCGACTGATCCAATCAGTAATACCAAAAGAAAAGCTAACGCTAATCTTACCCCTGGAAATGGAGGCCTAAGAAACTGACAAGGCTGTTTTCTAGGGAATTTTTGGAGAGCCAACGGCATCAACCACAGACAGATAACCGCTCCGACCACCAGCCCTATGAGTACCACTCCACCCAATTGCTGAACCCCCTTAAAGGTGCTCAACATGAGGATTCCAAAAACAACCGCCGTGGTTAAAGCCGCCCAAAGAATCCCCGGAGCCATCTCCCGCCGCAAGGAAGCGGGCGACTGCCCCGCTGATGACTCACGAGCAATCACAACACCGTAATCAATCACCAATCCAAGAAGAATGGCGGCAAAACCAACACTCACCAGATTCAAAGTCCCATAAATCCAACCAGCCAAGCCCAGAGTAATAAGAAAAACCAACCCAAGGATGGCTCCCAGCACTAACAATTGAACAAAACTTCGTTGTGTCAAAAGAAACAGGATTCCAACAATAATCGAGGTCATGGTAATGGTCCCCGACATGTCCTTTTCCATTCCAGAGCCAATTTCAGCGCTAAAAACCGGCCCCCCTGTCAGAGTATAGGTAAATCCTTCCGATTCCCAACTATTGGCTGACTCACGGATTTGATCCACCCAGTTAGCATGTTCTCGATATTCCAAACCAAGATCCGTATTTGCAATCATGACCAACCAAAACCGGCCATCCTCGCTTTGATAATCAAAGCTGTTGCCCTTTAACTGAGTCATCGTTGGATGATTCAAAAAACCCAAAGGATCATAAGCCGCCATCGTCGCTTCCCCCTGATCTAAGGATAGAGCCACCTTGTCCTTGGACTCCGCCAGCAGGGCCTGAATCTCAGTAGGTTCCCTCAGTCTATTTGCAAATTTCTCAACTTGCGTTGGGTCGGCATCCGCCCAGAGCCTTGCGAGACTTTTGGCGAAACTCTTTCGGTCATCGTCAAAGCGGGCGCGATATTGAATTCGAGCTTCCGGAAGGCTCTCTTTTAGATGGTCCGCCAATTCAGCGACATCTTCCTCGAAAATTTCATCGTTATGCTTTAGGAGAAGAATCACCCGATGATCATCATCAAAGTATTCCCGAAAGACCTGTAATGCTTCTACCTCGGGAATCCCGTCAGGCAAAATTTCTAGGACATCGGTTGCGAAACTCAAACGATTCAGACCAGTTATCGAAATAAAAAGGACAACTCCAAAAATCAGATAGGACTGGATCGGGTGGCGCACGCGCGGATATTGACTGCTCTTGAAGAAATATCGACTTCCTAGATTGAGAATATCTTAAAAAAATAGATGATGATTGCATGTTTCGTTTTGTTCTACTTTCGCTCTTTCTTACGCTCCGACTTTTCGCCGACGAGGCCGCACCGCTTAAAGCAGCCCTTAAGAAACAGGCAGCGCACAAATCCGTTGTGGCGACCTTCCGTCAGACCAAAAAAGTTCCTGCGTTGACAGATGAGATCAAGACGATGGGAAAACTCTGGCTGGTTCCAGGAAAATCCTTTCGCTGGGAGATTGGAACACCCACCCGGCAAATCATCATCTTCAACGGTGGTGAAGTCCTAATGATTGATGAACTCAAAAAAACTGGCGAACGACTCTCGCCCAACGATCGTTCGGTCAAACCACTATTTCTAACTCTAGGAATGGGTAAAGAAGCCTCGTTTGATGAGATGCTGAAAGTCTTCACAATCACGAGCACTAACGAGGCTAAGGGTCGTTATAACGCGACATTTTCTCCCAAACCACGCTCGATCAAGAAGGTCATCAAATCTCTATTGATGCAGGTAAACCTTGAGGCCTCTTTTGTCGAACGCATCGGCTGGATCCAGAGGGATGGCACCGAGATCATGACCGAGTTTTTCACGCCTAAACTCAATATTCCGATCCCCGCAAGCACCTTCGCCGTCGACGAATTCGCTTATCGCTGGAAAAAGTGAGGCAGTAATATCCGTCCAGTTACACCTGACTTGAGATGGCAGTCTCAATAAATCCGAGGACTTCTTTTCGGCCAGTTCGGGTTGTTGTCGAGGTCTCGAAATAAATTGGACTTCCTTCACTAAATTCCTTCATTCTTTCGAGGAATAATCCGATATTCTTGCGGACAAGCTTAGGTTTACTTTTGTCGGTCTTCGTAAAAATGAGAGCAAAAGGCAACTGGGCCTCGATGAGCCAAGCGACAAACTCCAAATCTATTTTCTGAGGAGTGTGACGTGAATCGATTAACACAAGAGTTCCAGCCAGGGTTTCCCGATTAAGGAGATAGTCCGATACAAATTCGTTGAAATGATCTCTTTGGGTTTTTGAGACCTTGGCGTAGCCATAGCCGGGGAGGTCGACAAGGTTCCAAGCATCATTAATGGAGAAAAAATTGATTTCTCTGGTACGGCCCGGAGTCTTTGATACCCTTGCTAGGCCTTCTTTATTTGTCAGGAGATTAATCAGGGATGATTTACCCACATTTGATCGTCCAATGAAAGCAAACTCAGGAAGATCCGGCGCAAGGCACCTGTCAAAACTGATTGCACTTGTCTTAAACTTTGCACTTTGAATTTTCATCAATTGCCAAGGTTTGCATTTAATTGAGTTGGGAACGGGAGGATAAAAAACGGCTGCTTTCCGAAGAAAGCAGCCGTGAAAACAAAAATAAAATGATTGTTGCGAACGTGCCTGTGTCGACTAGCGACGGCGACGTGCTGCCAGAGCGAGTCCAGCAAGTGCAGCAAGAAGGCTTGTTGATGGCTCCGGGACAACTACTCCCTCACCAAGTTGGATACCTTCGTTGAAAATAAGGCCAAGACCTGTATTAACATCTGTGAGGATCGTTCCGTAGACAAGTGAGTCAGCGGTCAAAGAATCACTGTCAATAATGATGTCGAGTGCACCAGCACCAACAGCATTCTCAGTTCCGAAGACCAAACCTGGATCGTAAACTGCGAAGTCAGTTGAACTAGCAAGATCGGCGCCATCACCAATCACGAGATAAACGGAAGCACCTACAGGTGATTCTGTCGTTCCCGCAGGGATTGGAGCC
>JAQWSX010000188.1 GCA_029242935.1 Akkermansiaceae bacterium | reverse complement strand
CTCCGGGATTCGATCTTCTTCGATCAATCGGCGCATGAAGCAAAACTCAGTATCACTTGCTGACGGGAACCCGATCTCGATTTCCTTGAACCCCACCTTCACGAGGAGATCAAACATCTCCAGCTTCTCCTCCACACTCATCGGGATGGGAAGAGCCTGATTCCCGTCGCGCAAGTCGACGGAACACCAGGTTGGTGCCTCGGTAATGAGACGATCAGGCCAGGTCCGGTCGGCAAGAGCCACTGCCGGGAACGGACGATATTTGCTAATGGATTCAGATTTCATTTTCTCGTTGTTCGATCAACAAGGAAACGCACCGATTCAGCTAAGAGGAAAGTGTCTGCCCTTGGAAAAAGTCCGATCAATTAACGGATGATGGAAAATGGCCCAAAGAAAAACAACGACTTCAGACTCGAGTTAGAGTCCAAGTCGCAATCCTAAAAGAAGAGCCGGGGTGAGTTTCACGGCTTTAGAAAAACTTAGCGGATCGGGTTTGTCACCACTAAAAGTTGGCCCCGAAGGCCTTTATTAGCCCTACATCTTAAGTTGCTCTCCAAATTTCGTCATCCCGATGCTCGACGACGAACCATGATTTGGGCCGATCGATACTGATCCCAGATCATGACATCTAGGCCCAGTAAAAGCCCTTCTTCAAATTCCAACGCCAAACCTCCTTTAGAGAATTCGAAAAAATCTCATCGGCATACAAAATTCTTCCCATTCCCTCGCCTCCCTTCCATCTTCGCCACACATGGCAATATCCAGACAACTTCACTCCGTCATAGACGCCTTTGGTAAGCAGGGTTGGCATTGCGAACAGATTGAAAACCGCGAGGTCGTCACATCAGCTTTTGAGGCCCACCACACTCATATTCATCTCCACGCTCAAGCTTTCCCAAACCTGAATTCCCTCGCCGTTGTTGCCGAATCTCCCATGACATTCGATGAAGAGCGGATGCCTCTGGCACTAGAGCTTATCATGCGGGCGAACAAGCAATTGACTCTCGGCAACTTCGAATACGATTTCGACCGCAACCTTGTCGTCTTTCGCATCACCAATCTTTTTGACAAAGAAGTCTACGATGCCGACATCATCTCATCCATGGTTCACTGCACCATCGCCGAACTTGACCGTATTATTCCGCTTGTAGGAGTCATCAACCGAACTTCCAATGACCTTCTCGACGACCTTTCCATTCCACTTCTTCTCGAGCGTGAAGACCTTTTACCTCCTGTTCCAGAGGGGGCCGAAGGAGAAGAGGAAGAGCTTTGACCACCACTTTCTCCCACAACTCGGAGCCAGAAAAACTCCCAAGTCACTAAATTCGTCAAGTCCGTGACTTGACGGAACCCATTTCCCGTCCTAAGTCCACTTCACGGATCAGAAGATCCAACCCACTACCATGTCTGTCTTGATTGGAAAAAAAGCCCCGACCTTCACGGCGAAAGCCGTGCAAGGTGATCACATCATCGACTCCTTCTCTCTCGAACAATACCTCGGTGAAAAGTATGTCGTCTTATTCTTTTACCCTAAGGATTTCACCTTCGTCTGCCCCACCGAGCTCCACCGCTTCCAAGAAGAGCTTGCTGAATTCGAGGCCCGTAACGTTGCGGTTGTCGGCTGCTCAACTGATTCCGAATTTTCACACTGGGCTTGGCTGAACACCCCCAAGAACAAAGGCGGAATTCAGGGAGTCACCTACCCACTTGTTGCCGATATCAACAAAACCATATCCGAAGCTTACGATGTCCTTGCAGGCGAGGAAATGATCGACGACGAAGGTAACATCGCAGTCGAAGGAGAGCTCGTGGCCTACCGCGGACTTTTCCTCATAGATCTCGACGGGAAAGTTCGTCACCAAGTCGTCAACGACATGCCTCTTGGGCGTTCCATCGCGGAATGCCTCCGAACCATTGACGCTCTTCAGCACTTTGAAGAACACGGCGAAGTCTGCCCCATGGATTGGCAAAAAGGTGACAAAGCTATGACTGCAGACCATCAGGGGGTTTCCGACTACCTCGGAAGCAAGTAATTTTAGTCTCACTTAAACTCCGGCCCATCCTGATGGATGAGGCCGGTTTTTTTGATATCGAGAAGAATGACGGAATCCGCAGATAAGCTTTTGCCCTCCCATTCAATCAGGCCTATGTATCAACCCATGACTTTAAAAAAGAAATCCGCAGCTCAGAAAACAGCACCATGGGCAAAGTCGATGCCTAAAACGCAATTTAACTTCATGCGTGAAATTCTTGCCGCTCCCAGTCCAATCGGACTCGAGGGGGCAATGAGCTACGGAGTGATCAAGCCGGCCTTCGATAAGATTAAACCGAAGTCCTGGGCCGTTCACCAATTCAAAGGCAATGCTGGCATCGTCCTAGATACTCACCCGGGCGATAATGACAAACCATCGGTCATGTTTATCGGGCACGCCGACAAAATCCGCCTTCAGGTCCGCAGCATCGGCAGCGACGGAAAAATATGGGTCAACAGTGATTCGTTTCTCCCCTGCACCCTGATTGGCCATGAGGTTAAACTTTTCTCTCAAAAGCCCAAGAAGCCTGGTCAATATCGCGTCATCGAAGGCGGCACCATCGAGGCTCTAGGCGCCATTCACTTCTCCGAACCCGCCCAACGAACCGGAGACAAGGGAATCAAGGGAGATATGCTTTTTCTCGAACTCCAACTGCACGGCGAAAAATGTAAGGAGCGCGTCGAAGCTCTTGGGATCCGTCCCGGCGACCCCATCATTTTAAATCGCCCCATCCGCAAAGGATTCAGTGACGATACCTTTTACGGCGCTTACCTCGACAACGGACTCGGCTGTTTCATGGTTGCAGAGCTAGCAAAGCTTCTTGCCAAGAAACCTCTCAAAAACATCCGCGTTCTCCACACCATCGCCACTCACGAGGAAATCGGACGCATGGGAGCTGCTGCCATTGCCGGGGAAATGAAGCCTGATATCCTTATTGGAGCCGACGTTAATCACGACTACGACGCGGCACCCGGACTCTCAGCAAAGCGAATGAACAATCTCAGCATGGGCAAAGGATTCAGCCTCACCAACGGCTCCATCACCAGTGCCTTCGTGAACAGCATTATCGAAAAGGCCTGCCGAAAAGCGAACATCCCCTATCAGATTGACTTCGCCGGTCGCGACACAGGAACCGACGCCATGGCTGCTTCCCTTGCCGGAGTCGACAGTGCTGCCACCTCTATCGGGTTCCCAATTCGTAACATGCACACGATTTCCGAAACCGGCCATACTCTTGACGTCCTCGCCGCCGTTCACGGGATGGAAGCCACGCTACGTGAAATGGATAAAATGAACCGAGGCAAAGGGCTCAACCGGAAAGATCTTCTCAACGAACACCCTCGTCTCGATGAAGCGAAAGAAGCTTAATATTTTGACTCCGTGAAACAGCTATCAAAGTTCGGCTAACTAGCTTTTATGGGTTAAGAATCAGATTCCATAGCCGACAGCCAATCTCCTGAATGGACGACCTCGTAATCTTCGATTCCTTTCAACCATTCATAAATCCAAACTTTTGTAGGCCTCTGGTTTAACAAAACGTCAGTTCGGATTCGGTGATACTCATCTTCCACCTCATTTTGAGAACCCATCCCCTCAAATTTATCGAGTTGTTTGAGTAACTCCGGCCCAATTTCGTAAACCTCGCCCTTCACTCGGGTGTCCCCTTTTAAAACTAGCCCCGGATACCAATCAATCTTTACCAGCGTTCCTGGCACTTCGACCGTTCCCAAACAGCGGGCACCCTCCATCCGCCAGTCGTTCGAAGCTCCTTTCCGCAGGGCTCCATAAACGAAAAGCAGATCACTCATCACTCGAATCGAGAATCCGAGACATCTCTACCTTCAGCTCATCTAGCCCCTCGCCTTCCATTGCTGAAATCGGAACGATTGGAATCTTAGGAAACCGATTCTTAAAGATCGCAAGGTTCTCTTCGGCACCCTCAAGATCCATCTTGTTGGCAACAACCATCCATGGAAATTTTGCTAGATCTTCGTCATACAGTTTGATCTCGGTTCGCAAGGTTTGGATATCCTCAATCGGATCACGGAGCTCGCTTCCCGGAATATCGACCACAAAAAGCAACACCCGACAGCGAGTAATGTGGCGCAAAAATTCATGACCAAGTCCACGATTGTCATGGGCCCCCTCAATCAACCCTGGAATATCAGCAACTGTACACCGCTTCTGACCATCAAGAGTCACGACACCGATTTGGGGAGTTAATGTCGTGAATGGATACGATGCAACCTTAGGCTGTTTCGCTGAAATCTTTCCCAGGAGAGTCGATTTTCCAGCATTTGGAAATCCAACCAAACCAACATCTGCGATTCTCCGAAGTTCGAAGTAAAAGACTCCCTGATCTCCTTCAGTTCCAAGCTCTCGCTCCTGTGGGACCTGATTCGTAGCGCTCCGAAAATGAAAGTTTCCTCGTCCGCCCTTCCCCGGTTCCAGCAAAACAAACTCCTCCCCTTCCTCAGTCAAATCGCATACCGGAACAAGATCAACCCCTTCCTCGCTCCGCTCCATCTCGACCGCTTCCTGAACATCAAAGGCTGGGCTACGATAAATAACCGTTCC
>JAQWSX010000173.1 GCA_029242935.1 Akkermansiaceae bacterium | reverse complement strand
TTGGTCATCGACTTGTTATGCTTCCGGAAGTTGATCCGGCGCTGGATGGTCTTGGGCTCAGACATAGTAGAAGGTGGTTGGGGTCAGGGGCTAACGAAGCTCGCGGTGAAGAGTGCGACGCTTCAGGAAAGGGTTATACTTTTTCTTTTCAAGACGACCGGGAGTCCGGAGGCTCTTTTTGTTACGAGTGCTTGTGTAACGGGAGGTTGGTTTGCCCTCGGCCTTGGCCTCAGTGCATTCCAAAATGATGATATCGCGTGGCATAATCTAAGAAAAGTCAGAAATCGGGACGCGGAAGCTATGAAAAACGGCCCTATCGTCAAGGGAAAACCGAGGAAAGTTCCGAAACTTTGAGCCTCTGAAAAAATCGTTGATTTTGTAGGGATTACGTCGCAGACTCCTCGCAGTTGAAGGTAATCGGCGCATCGACGACCACTTCCCTCTTCCTTTTTTGAGAGATTCTCAATCTCCGCCCACGGCCCATCCAATCAATATCGCCCGGCCGCTTCGGCAGAGACACTTGCAGAATCCCCCTCATTTCCTCGCACTTGTTTCGGCGGATCTTTTGATCACCCGATTGATTGGTGCCCAGCCTCACAAGGCTCAAACTTTCCAGATTTCCCATATTGACATGATTCCACCTGACTCTGATTCAGCGAACTCCGGCGGCCCGCAGGCCTCCGAATCCGGCAACGGAAACAACAATCGGAACCGCAATCGGAACCGTAATCGAAACCGCAACAGAAACCGTGGCCAGCGGCAGGGACGGGTCCGCGGATACGGTCCACGTGACGAGAATCGAGACAGCCGTGAACCACGTGAACGCAAACCATTTGAATTCACTGGAGATCCGGTCTCGGTCGATGGCCTTTTCGAGTTCGCTTTGAAGGGATTTGGATTCCTTCGCAAACAGGACCAAGACTTTGAACAACGGAAAGAAGACGTCTTCGTCCCACCCGACCTGGTGAGGCAGCACGGAATCCGCCCAGGCGTTTGGATCAAAGGAATTGCTCGCGATAGCTCCCGCGGCCCGCAGATGATTGAAGTAACCTCAATCAACGGCCAAAATCCGGAGGATGCCAGAAAACTCCCGGCCTTTGAAGAACTCAAGGCGATTAATCCCAGCAAACAAATTGGGTTTGAAACGACCCCCGATCGCTACACCACTCGACTTGTCGATCTCATGGCACCGGTCGGACGTGGCCAGCGGGGACTCATTGTCTCCCCTCCCCGATCCGGTAAAACAACCTTCCTCCTCCACATGGCTCAAGCAGTTCAGGACAGACACGAGGAGCACCTCCATCTCATCGTCTTGCTCGTTGATGAACGGCCCGAGGAGGTGACCGAGTTTCGCCGGCAACTCCCTGATGCTGAAATCTATGCCAGCTCAAACGACGAATCTCCCAGAAACCACTGCCGCCTTGCCGAACTCTGCATCGAGCGAGCCAAGCGCCTAGTGGAAGACGGTCAACACGTCTTTATCCTTATGGATTCCATAACCCGACTCGCTCGGGCTTATAATAACAACATGGGCGGCAGCAAAAAAAGCCGGGGTCGTGGTTATCAGTCCGGTGGGATCGTGGCCGGAGCACTCGAAATGCCCCGTCGTCTTTTTGCAGCGGCACGAAACACCCGCGAAGCGGGTTCGCTGACCATCATCGCCACTGCTCTCATCCAAACAAACTCCAAGGCCGATGAAGCGATTTTCCAGGAATTCAAGGGGACCGGCAATATGGAGCTTGTTCTAGATCGCCGTATCGCAGAGCACTACGTTTATCCGGCCGCTGACATCTTCAAGTCGGGAACCCGTAGGGAAGAACTCATACTCCCCGAAATGAGCTTGAAAAAGATTTACATGGTGCGCCGGGGACTCGCTGGACACAAACCAGTAGAAGCGATGGAGCGACTTCTTTTTTTTATGAGAAAGTTTCCAAGCAACGCGCAAATGCTGCTTGAGATCAAAGGATAGATTTTCGTCCGAAAGGTGTGGCGATATGCGCGCACCTCTGCTATAGATTAGGTAATCTTAAAAATTACCATCATTCATTATGCAGACGAAAAACGTAAACCCAGATATCACTGTGACCGTGCGTCACGAAAACGTCACTGATTCCCTCCGGCAATATGCTGAAGACAAAATCGGCAGCATTCATCTTGATTACCCGCGCATTATCGGCGCCAAGGCCATTCTCGATGTGGAAGGAAACCGCCGCCACAAAGCCGAACTTATTCTATTTTGCGCCAATCATATTGTCATCGATGCCTCATCCGAGACCGAGGACATGTATAAGAGTATTGACTTGACTATCGACAAAATTACGAGGCGTATGCGCAAATGTAAAACTCGTCTCCTAAAGCGGCGTAATCCTGGGCAAGAGGAAAGCATCCGCTACCTTGACGAGAAGAACTACCGCGCCGATTTTCTTGATAACCTTCCCGAAGAAGTCAACGAGACAGAGGAACCGGAACCTTTCTTCGTTCACAAAGAATCCTTCAGCCTCCGAAAACTCTTCAAGGAAGAGGCGGTCATGGAACTTGACCTCACCGAGCGCCCGTTCGTCGTATTTGAAAATGCACGCCGTGACGTGACCTCAATCGTTTGGAGAAAGCCTGATGGCGACTACGGAATCGTCGACATTTCTGGGTAGGTTTCCTTTTCCAAAAATCCTCCCTACGGGAATGGCCTTCATCACTTCGACCCCTCGGGGTTTTGCGGTTCAAGCCTGCCAACGCCAATCAATACTCACCTCAATCTCGGGGTGAATACTGTGCTGCACTGGGCAAGTTTGAGCAGCATCCTCCAGAGCTTTACGATCTGGATGATTTTCAGAAACCGGAACATCAATTTGCACTTCCAACCGAGCGATACGACGGGGCAAATCAGAAGACATTTCCTTCTTCACAGTTAAACGAAGCCCCTTTAAATTGATCTCCCGTTGTTCTGCAATGATCCCCATGATGGTAACAATGCAGGTTCCCAGGGCAGTCGCGACCATGTCAGTCGGGGAAAAACTTTCGCCCCGTCCCTGATTATCAACCGGAGCGTCGGACATCATCTTGTTCCCAGACGGCATATGTTCAGCCACACAGCGCAGCTGGCCTTTATAATCAATTTGAATCTCCACCATTGTCTTCACTTTCTTCAATTAATTCCTGTTCAACATCCCGAATTAGAACAACCCGGAATCCAAAACTCGCACTTCGATATTCTACATCAAACGGAAAGCGGCACCGCATTTCCAAGTGCTCTTCACTAAAAGTATCCCAACCTCCGCCGCGCAAAATCCCACGCTCGGTGTTTCCGTAGGAATCTGAAACCCATTCGTGAACATTCCCCCCAATATCGTAAAGACCGATGATATTTGGATTAAATTCACCCACTGGAGCCAACTTTTCAAAGCCATCATTATAGCCCTCAATGATACGATCATTCTCAAAAAACTCGACCGCAGAGAGATCCGCATAGTTGCCGACACCTTCATCCGGAGGGAAACTCTGACCCCACGGAAATTGCCCGGAATTGATGATTTCACTCTCCCGCTCGGCCGGGGTTTCGCCAACTTCAATCAAGCCCGCCATTTTACTCCATTCTAAATCGGTCGGTAATCGATAGCGATAATCCTTAGTGATTCGGTTAAGATCTGCATTCGGATTATCGCGTTCCCTCTTTGTCAACCATTGACAAAAATCTTCGCACTCCGCCCGGGTTAAACCCACAACAGGAACCAATGGATTATCATCTAAGATCACCTCCCCAGGCTTCTTTCCGGTCGCCTTCAGATATCGATTGTAATCGACACTCCGAGTCTCCCACTTGGATATGCTAAGGGTATTCGAAAATGGCACTAATTTCATCTCAATGCTATTACTCCAAGGTTCCCCGGGGACGAGACTCTTATCAGGCTGCAGAGTAAACACCCTTTTAATCTCCCCTCGATCCGGAAGGTAAATATTGTCGACTAGGGTCTTCTTACCACCCATCGCAAGAGTAATCTCAATATCACCTGGTGCTATGTTCGGACCGTCATAGGGAGTCGTATCTACATAAACCCCATTCAGATAGAGACTTGCTCCACTTGGCACTGAATCTATCCTTAACGAACCATAAGGGATCGGCCTAACCCAGCAATAAAAGGGTCGCAGGAGTTTCCCTCCCTTTTTCGCCTCTTCGGGAAGTCTTGTGGCATCGAACGACAAATCATAGTGCGGAATAATTTGGCGATTCCTCTCCGGATTTTCGTCCGAATATTCGCCAAAATACCCCTGGTCAATACACCTAGTTTCCAGCCACTTCGCGTAACCCGTTGTCCACGATTCAGGAACTGCAACTACCTTACGATCACTATACTCAAAGGTGATGGCCTTGAGATTTTGATTCGTCTCTTTCAAGTAGAGCTTCCAGTCATTCTCACCAACATGCGCGGCTCCCTTATGCAGATCTAGATATGGAAGATACTCATTCCCAAGTGCGTCTGTCCAAATTTCGTCGACCTTAGGGGGAGAAAACAAGCTCATGACCTCGTCAATAATCATGACCTGCCTACCCTCATCGATCACCTCGCTATTGATGAAGAGATCACGCCGATTAGGAGCTTTGATTTGCAACTCCAAAACCGAATCCACCTCAACCCCAGTCAAAGTTGCAGGTGTATAGCCTAGAAGGTCTCCTGCCTTATCATAAACCTCAGCCCCAGCCGGAGTCGTGAGAACCTTCACCATGACATATCGTTCAGGCAAAGGCTCTAGTTGACCTTCAATCACGTGCGTTCCCCAAGTATTTTCGAGCCAGATCTGACTCATAAACAGTGCCATTAAAAAGAGCACAACAAGCGCAAGCTTGGCATATCCCGGCACTTTCTTGGGAGCATTTTTCCCACGCTGGAGATGGCTCAGAGCATGAGCAAGTTCACGACCGGTTCGGATCTTTCGTTTGGTAATCCGAGGGTCGCAGATGTCACAGATCATGCGGTTCAATCGAATCCACTTCTTTCGATAATCATCGGCCGGCGTCTCATCCGGCAATTCGGGAAACTGCAACCGGTCCATCCCGGTCGCCATTTCATAAAGCACTTTCCCTAGACTATAAATATCCGCCTGCTCTGAGCCAGGCCCTTCGGGTGGCACGAACCCTTCCGTACCAACAAAAGTCCGTTGATCTTTAGCTGCAACCAACCCGATATCAGCTAACTTAGCTTTGCCATCAACGAAGATCACGTTTGATGGCTTCACATCACGGTGGGTCAATCCCCGCTCGTGTAATTCAGCAAGCGCCTCAGCGAGTCGTTTGCCGGTCTCGATACAAAAATCCGTCGAAAGGGGATTCCCGTTCGCCCGCGTCATGTCGGTGCGCAAGGTCCGCGGCTCATATTCTACCGGATTGATCTCGTCATCGCTATGGGCATCATCGCCCAACTCCATCACGTAATAATAAAACTCATTGTGGTCACTACTGCGTCCGACATGAAGAATGTTCACGAAGCCAAGATGGTCCCGCGAGATTGGCTCGAATCTTAAAATACCCTCGAACTCACGTTCGAAGGTCCGTTCATCTGAAAAGTCCTCGCGATAAACGATCTTCACGGCTCTCATCGCGCCGGTCACACCACGCGCCAACCAGACTTCACCATAGGCCCCGCCCCCGATTTTACGGAGGACATCATGATCGGGGATCAACGGGTCTGGCCTAATCTTTTTTTGCATCCTTCTCGAGCTTCGCCAACTCCTTCTTCAAAAC
>JAQWSX010000154.1 GCA_029242935.1 Akkermansiaceae bacterium | reverse complement strand
TTGATGACGCGGTAGAGGCGGAGTTTTTCTCCTGATGGGTGGCTGATGGTTTTGGGTGGACCATTGTCGATCCATTGTAATCGTGTTCCTCCAGCAGTGATATCCGGAACGACGTTGTTCCAGGCTTCCCCATTCTGACTGTATTGGACGGTGTAAGTTGCCCCGATTTGAGAAGGGAATTCGATCAGGACATCTCCATTCTCTAGAACTTCACATCGGTCCACTTCGACTCCTTCGCCTGCGCTTTGATTTTCGACGCGGTCGAGTAACTCAATTTCAAAGGTGGGCTCGAATCCTCCCGAGGCATCGGCCTGGAGGTATTCAACAGTGAGCTCGATGCTTTCGCCGCTCTCAAGAGCTTGGTTAAAGAGGAGAAAGGAATTACCGAGCACGTCTCCTTGTGAATTGGCGACGGTGACTCCGATAGGAAGTCCGCCGACCAGCACCCGAAAGGCAGGAAGCGCCCCCAGGTTGTTGTTGGTGATTGTGACAACTTGCTTGAAGAGGCCGGTTTGGAAATCGAGCTCAATGGCCCCGCCGGTGATCTCTGTATTTGAGGGGCTTACGATATCAGTCGTGATGGAGTTGGCATCGTCTTCCGGGTTAAGGAGTGGTTCGTTGCTAGCATTGATCGTGGCTTGACTGGAGATGAGATCAACCCCTCCTTTTACGGTTCCGGGAACCTGGAAATAGTAAATGATAGAAGAAGAATTCCCGGCGGCGAGGTTGCCCACCGACCAAATCGAATCAGCGAAGGTGGTTTCGTTTTCTGGACTGATGGAATCGACGGTGGCTCCCTCGGGCAGGACTTCACTGAGTTGCAAGCTCACTCCAGAGGCGTCACTGGGCCCTTGGTTGGTGACGGTTAAAGTGTGGAAGAGGCTTTGCGGAAGGTTAAATCCTGCAAGCACTGGATCGCGTGAGCTTTCGGCCAAGACGGCAAGGTCGACCTCGCGGGTGATATCGCGGGTTGAAGTTACCGATTCGTCGCCAGTATTGATTTGAGCTTGGTCGACGGCGCTGACCGAGGAGATGCTGGTGAATCCGGGCGAGACGGCTTCGGCCGATGGACCGACGGTTAAACTGACCTCGAGGGATGCAGTAGCACCGACCGCAAGGTCTCCAACCGTCCAAGTTTGATTGTCGAAAGCGCCGATGCTCGGGGTGACAGATTCGATAGCGATGCCATCTCCCAAAGTAAGAACGTCTGTCAGCTCAAGTCCGGTGGCAGCGAGCGGTCCCTGGTTAGTTACTTCAATAAGGTAGCTTAAATTCCCATTCCCCGAGCCGGCGATCACTGGATCATCCGACTCTGTTTTGGTGACGACCAAATCGACTCCAGCAACAATGGTCGTGGTTTCGGTGACCGAGTTATTGGCATTATTGTTGTCGGTTCCGGAAGCCGATTCAAGAGTCGCAGTGCTGCTAATTGTTCCGTTGTCGGGAGCATTGGCTTCTACGCTGAGAGTGATGGTAAGGCTTGAGGTTTCTCCCACTGGGAGGTCAAGCGTCCAGAGGCCGTTGGGATCGTTTTGCGCAGCATAGGATCCGTCGCTCGGAACGATTGATTGCACGGTAACGCCTGTCGGTAAATTAAGCGCCTCACGAATGTTGATGTTGGAGGCATCGGAAGGTCCGTTGTTGGAAGCGGACACGGTGTAAATCAGGTTGCCAGGTCCAGAATCGGCAATAACAGGATCAATTGACTCCAGTTTTGTCAGCGCGATATCGAAGACGTTGCTCACCGACGTGGGGTCGGTTGCCGAGTTGTTAGCTTGGTTCAGATTGACTTGATCGACCGAAGCCAGGGTGGCGGTGGCCACGATCGAGTTGGTGCCTGACTGGGTGTTTTTCGGGACCGTGTAGGTGATCCCAAGAGTGGCTTGCCCTCCGGTTCCAAGTGCCGGAATGGTCCACCTAGATTGATCGAAGGTTCCCAGCCCTGCCAATGCATTTGCGGCAATCACTCCTGGAGGAAGGGTTTCGGCGAAATCAATGACAATGTTGGTGGCGGTTGAAGGTCCGTTATTGGTTACGACTACGACATAGCCAAGATTTCCCTGCCCCGAACCGGCAACTACGGTTGGGGTGGATCCGGTGACGTTCAGAGAAAGTGAGACTGCAGGCATTACTTCTAGCGAATCGCTTGCGCTACCGCTGTCGCCAAGCGAGCTGGTGAGTTTCTGGGTGGTATTTAAGTAGTTGCCGCCTTCGCTGCTCGTTATTCCGACGCTGACGGTACAGGTTTGGCCGGCGGGAACGGTTCCGCCGGAGTAGGAAATTTGATCGGTTCCCGAGATCGCGAGGAGGCTTCCTCCCTGGCAGGTGGTTCTCGCGTTGGTTGGATTTGCAAGGATGAGGCCGTCTGGCAACTCGTTGGTCAGATTGAGATTGGTGGCTGGGACCTGTGAGGCGCTGTTATCAATGGTAAAAGTCAAAGTTGAGATTTGCCCCGCGTTGATCTCGTCTGGAGTAAAGAGGATCGAAAAAGCTGGCGGTGGATTGATAGAGAGGGTGGACGTAGTGGTGCCACTGTCGCCAAGGGTTGATAAGAGTTTCCCGCTTGTAATGGCGAGATTCCCAGTGGTTTGGCCAACGACATCCACAGTCACTGTGCAAACCTCGCCCGCTGCAATTGTTCCGTCAGAGAAGCTGAAGGTATTGCCTCCGGCTGGCGCGGCAAGGTCGCCTCCGCAAGTTGAAGTTGCTCGTGGGGCTGCCGCAAGAGCCATGCCATCCGGGAGAGTGGCAGAGAAGGTTACGTCTGTCGCTTCGACTTGGCTGCCCTGATTATCGATCGAGAAGGTCAGTGTGCTTGTTCCGTTCAAAGAGATATTGGATGGAGAAAATGAGCTCGAGAAAGCGAGTGGCACTGCTACTACCCCTAGAGTATCAGTTGCCGGGAATCCCAGTAGAGTTCTTCCGCCAACCACGGTGGAGATGAGACTTGTCCTGTTGTCGTAGTTTCCGAAGGGCGCCGTGGTCGGAATGTTCACTCCCACCCGGAAGGAGCATGATTGACCGGGTGCGAGTTCGCCACCGGTGAGGGTGAGAACATCTCTTCCAGCGATTTGTGAGTTCGGCCCGCAAATCGCGGCAGGTCGCGCGGGTGTTCCGATTTGGATATCATCGAAAAAGACCTGTGTCACCTCCGTGCCGGAATTGGATTTGTTGTTATAAGTCCCGAGCAAAATGGTATGCTCACCCGCAGCAAGAAAGATGGAGTTGGTGTAAACTTGCCAGCCGGAATCCTGATTGACCCCGGCCCCACCAGTCAACTGGGTGAGAGAGTTATTGGCACTATTTCCGTAGCGGACTCCATCGATTTCGAGCAAGGCCTGACCGAATTCGTCACCGGCGTAGGATGAATCAAAAAGCATGCGGTAGCGAACACTCACCTCAATGGAGCTGGCTTCGGCAACGTTAAAGGTTCTTTTCCAGCCACCCGAACTCGCCGGGTTAAAGAAGCCTGTGATAAAGTTTTTGCCGCCAACGGTGACGTCGATCCCTCCGCCCGAAAATCCACCATTTGGATTGAGTGTTCCGTTTGCCGATGCGGCATCGTTGGTTCCTTCAAAGGCATCGTCGGCAAAAGCAAAACCGGCGGTTGGGGAGCTGGAAGCAGGTAGGAGATCGAGCGAAAATCCCGCGTCGCTGCTATCGAGGCTGGTTTGGTGGAGTTCCACCGCAATCGTGTTTGTACCCTGCTCGAGAATCCCCGAGAGATCGACTTGGCTGGAGCTCCGGCTGGTTTCTTCTCCAAGCCCTGAAAGGGTGGTCGTGGTGATTTGGCCGGCTGGTATTCCCGCGCTACGGAAGACCTCGGCCCCGTTGATGTAAACGATGGCTCCGTCATCGAAGACGTAATCGAGTAACCAGTTGCTGGTATCCGCTTGTTCAGCATTGAGAGTAAATTCTTTGCGGAAAAGATAGGTTGTTACTAGATTCTGGCCATTGGCCGCTTCATCAATTCCTCCAAGAACAGCCGGGGTTCCGGGCGGGAAGACATCCACGACCCCTGCCTGGAAAGGGGCATTTCCAGAGATCCATGGCCCAATATTGGAAGTTGCTGGATTAAATTCGATGCTATTCCAATCGTTCCCTGATCCATCGGAAGGATAGCCATCGCTCCGGCCGTTTTCGTTTTGGAGTTGGTCAAGATACTGCCAGGAAGAATCTAAGACCGAAGAGCCTGATCCGTCGAAGGTGGCATTGACTATGAACCCTCCTTCTTGGGGAAGACTGGTGGCAACGGCACCAGGGAGCATGGCATTAAGATCGTCAGAAAAAGCGATATCGGTAAAGGTCTCGGTTTGGCTGTTGTTAGTGATGGTGAAGACGAGATCACTGGTCCCTCCGGGATTAACGGTATCTTCCACAAATGCCTTCGAGAATGAAATGTCGGCGAGGTCCTCGGATGGAATCACCTCGAGAGTTCCACAAGCCCGGCCAGAGGGCACGGTGTTTCCGTCTGGAAAGCTTGACGAAATATTGCTGGAGATGCTGATGTTTCGTCCTGCGACGAGTCCCACGATATCGAATGAGATGACGCAGGTTTGACCTGCTGAGAGGGTGGCTCCGCTAAAGTTGACCGTTTGCGAACCTGCGATTGCGGTCAAAGTGGAACCCGGGCAGTTGTTGACAATGTTGGGTTGGCCCGCAACGACAATTCCTGGCGAGAGGTCGTCGCTGAAGGAAATCCCTTCGGCGTCGGTTTGGGATTGGTTTTGGATGGTATAAGTCAGTGTGGTCTGGCCTCCTAGTCTTACCGGGTTTTCGGAAAACAACTTGGTGAAGCCAAGCGCTGGACCATCTGAAGGAATTCCGATTGCAACACTTGCGTTTCCGCTATTTCCGGCATCCGAGGTTAGGTCGCCCGAGACGATGTTGAATGGTCCTTCAGCCAAAAGAGTCACTCCAACGCTGGCCGAGCAGCTCGCATTGGCACCCACCGATCCCCCGGTTAAAGTAATTGTGTTCCCGCCGTCTGTCGCATTAAAGGTCCCCCCGCAGTCGCTGAGGGGATTAGCTGGATCACTCAGGGCCACTCCGGCTGGGAGGTTCAAGATGAATCCGAGGTTGTTGACCGCAGTCCCACTGTTGTTCTGGACCTCAAAAGTTAGCTCAGCACAGCTGCCAATTCCGACCGCCTCAGGTGACAAGCTCATCGAAAAACTTGGCGCTTGGGCTCGAGCCGCAGCTGAAAGTAGCAATGGTGCTACTAATATACTGAAGAAGAATGAGTTAAAAAGGCGACGCGGAAGAGAGTGGCTGGCGTTCATTGAGTTGAGCGGATTGGAATAGTAAAAAGTGATTTTCCTTCGGTTTGTCGAGGATTCGTGTCGAGTAGTCAGTGGGTGCGATTGAAAACAAACTCCAGCTAAGAGGCGACTGGATATTGTTACTTTATTGCGGCTTCTTATCTCCACTCACTTACGCTTTTTTTTATCAAAAGGTGACAAAAAAAATCGGGTAGGTGGTTTTTGGTGTGTTTCAATGAAATACGAATGCAAAAGAGAGGAGGTTATAGGTGCGTTTTACGATTAAGTAGCGTATTCTTTGCCACGAAAAATGGTCATTTTTCCGTCTAAATTCATTGGCTTTTTGAAAAGAGTCACGCGATTACGTTACGCTTCTTGGGCTGTTGTGGTCTCTGTCCTGCCTGCGGAGGCATCGCGAACCGAAGAGCTCTTAGAAAATTATTGCTACTCCTGCCACGACGAGTGGGAACAAAAAGGGGGCTTGCAACTCGATGTTCTCGGTCAGATGCCCCTGGAATCTCGATTGGATGTTCTCAATAGAGTGCAAGAGCAACTCTATCTTGGACAAATGCCGCCCAAGAAAAAGAAGAAGCAACCCACTGAAGCGGAGCGATCAAAGATGTTATCGTGGGTTGCGGCAGAGCTCAAAAAGCATAATGCATCTACCCTTGAGGGGAAGTTG
>JAQWSX010000127.1 GCA_029242935.1 Akkermansiaceae bacterium | reverse complement strand
AATATGCTTCAAGAACGGCCCTGAGATATCCACTGCTGCAACCCAACCTTCCGGTCCCACAGCCTCTGCAAAGAGTCGGGAATAAAGACCAGTCCCGGCCCCAATGTCAGCCACTACCATCCCCTTTTTAATTCCACAGGCTTTCAACACTGCTTCTTTCTCGTGAAAAACTTCGCGGCTTTCAACTTCAAATCTCTTTAGCCAATCATCCACCTTAAGTTCAGGATCGAGGAATTTTTCGTTAATTCCGGGCTTCACACTCTTTTCCTGAGCAACCCCGGCCTTCCCCTGACCAAATAAGGATATTCCAGCAAATAGAATAATCGGCAGAGATAGTGAGAGTAATCGTCTTTTCATTATGAACGCAATCCTCGCAGAACTGAGTTCCCGTTCAAGCCACAAACATTTTGCAAGATTTACCTCAATCGAGCTTACTGTTACCTTTGGCTCCGTTATCCTAATAGATTGGCTTGTCTCTCTTACTTCTCCGTTTTCGTGCCAAAGTTTTCCACCATTACTTTTCTCTTACTCTCCTTACCTCTCGTCGCAAAAAAAGACGATGAAGTATTTTCTGAGGCAAGCCCCGTAGCTTTTTGGGACTTTGATTCTTCAAAACCAGGCTCCCCAGTTGCGCAGGCCGATCTTAAGACAAGTTCTCTCATTGATCCCGAATTCCCAACCTTCCCCAAGCGAAACATTTCACTTTTCCTTGATGGAAAATCCTCGTGGAAACTTCGCGAATCAGATCTGCCCGACGAGACTTCCCTCCGCTTTACCAACGGAGACTCAATTACAATTGAGACCTGGGTCAGGCTCGAAGAACTCAGCAACGGAGCATTCATCTACCTCATTGGAAAGGGCCGCCACAAAAACAAGGACTTCGAACCAGAAAACCAAAACTGGGCTCTACGCCTCAATGGCCGCGAAGGCACCGCTCTTCCCACCTTCCTCTTTCGCTCCTCTGGCCCGGAATCAAAATACCACAGGTGGACGGCTTCCAAAGGGTTCGAAAACGATGGCGATTGGCATCACCTTGCTCTCAGCTACACTTTTGGCAAACCAAGCTCGGTCACCGCTTTCATTGATGGCGTCAAAATCACCGCTGGGTCTTGGGACCTGGGCGGTTCAACGACCAAGGCCCCAATCACTGACGCCGATGATGTTATCATCGGCTCCCGCAAACACGGTGCTCCTTCCAGCTCGCTCATCGGATCACTCGACAATATCGCCATCTATCGTGAGATCGTTCCCGAAAAACTCCTCCTTTCCCGCTACCAACATTTTCCTCCCTCTTCAGCTCCCAATCTTCAAGCAATTCCATCCAATTCTGTCCTCGTTGAAATCTGCACTACCGGAATTCCCTCCGGAAAAACATGGCCAAAAAAGAACCCCTCTGCCTCCGAGACCTTCACTCGAGCACACTTCGCCTTCCCACGTATTCCCTTCTACTACGTCGCCACCGGAGTTCGTGGCGAACGTAAATCACCCTTCCTACTCCGCGCCTCTTCCAAAATTGATCTTCCCCCCGGAACTCACCGTTTCCTCCTGCGCGGACGCAACTCGGCCCGCCTCCTCATCGATGGAAGAAGAATCCTCCAGACTGGCTTCACTCCACCTTCCGAAGGTGCCCTCGGCTACACCAAAGACCAGGATGACTTTCTTGACCCAGGCGATCCCAATTTCCGTTTCGTCACTCCCGGTAACGAAGAAGCCCTCGGCACCTTCACCTCTCCCGGCGGCCAACACCTCATCTCAATGCAACAACTCATCGGGTCCGGTGGCAACCGGCCCGAGCCAGGCGAGTTCGTGGTCGCCATTTCCCTCGAAGGCGGAACCGATTGGAACCTACTTACACCCACCACAAGTAAGATTCACTACCGCGACGAAGATTACCCAGCCTTCGAACAATCCCATCACGATTGGGTCACTCAAACTAACAAAAACCGCCGCGTTTCCGCCCGAGAATTACACGCCCCTTACTGGGAAAAACGTCGTCGTTTCACTCGTGAACACCTTGCTCAATCCAGCTCCGTTACGATCCCCATTCCATCAAAAACTCTCCCGGCCCAGAATCCAATCGACCATTTTCTGAACGCCCGCATCGCCACACTCTCCACCCGGATCAACGACCGTAAACCCGGCGAAATCGATTTCTACCGCCAGGTATTTCCCATCCTTGAGGACAAATGCTTCTCTTGTCATCAGGGCAAGAAGACAAAAGGAGATCTCGACCTTTCCTCTCTCACCACCGCTCTCGAAGGGGGCGAATTTGACGGTCCGGCCATCACACCCGGCAGCCTCGATGATTCGGCCCTCATCCACCGTATCACCACCAATGACTCAGACGAAAAGATGCCTCCTAAAGGCGAACCCGTTACTGCTGAAGAAACCATTCTCCTTCTCAAATGGATTAAACAAGGCGCTCGCTGGCCCGAGTTCGATGTCGATCGAATCCATCTCACCAGCCTCACCGACGACCTCACTTTCCTGCGCCGACTCTCCCTCGACACCATCGGAATTCCTCCCAAGTTGGACGAAATTGAAACCTTCCTCTCTGACTCCTCATCCGACAAGCGCGCCCGTGCCATCGATCGCCTTCTCACCGACCCGCGCTGGGCCGATAAATGGATGGGCTACTTTCAGGATATCCTAGCCGAGAACCCCAACATCCTCAATCCAACCCTTAACAACACCGGGCCCTTTCGCTGGTGGCTCTACGAATCTCTTATCGACGACAAACCCCTTGATCTCATGGTCACCGAACTTATTCGCATGGAAGGCTCCGAGAGGCTTGGCGGGCCCGCCGGGTTCGGAATTGCTTCTCAAAACGATGTCCCCATGGCCGCTCGAGGTCTCGTCGTCAGCTCGGCCTTCCTCGGCGTTGAGATGAAATGTGCCCGCTGCCACGATTCCCCCTCCCATTCTTCTCTCCAAAAAGACCTCTTCCAACTTTCGGCCCTCCTCGACCGCAATCCGCTCACTGTCCCGAAAACATCCAGCGTCGACCTCAACAATCTCTCCAAAGGAGGTCGCAAACCGCTTATCGAAGTCTCTCTTCCCACTGGTTCAAAGGTTGCTCCAACATGGCCATTCAAAGAATTCCTCGATCCCGAGGTCGCCCACCAACTCGCTCAAAGTCCTTCAGACACCCGCGACCTTCTCGCTACCCTCATCACCGCTCCACAAAACGAACGCTTCGCCCAAGTCATGGCTAACCGTATTTGGGAGCAGCTCATGGGGCGGGGACTTGTAACTCAACCCGGCGATTGGGAAAATTCCCGGCCCAGCCATCCAAAACTTCTCCGCTGGCTCGGGCGCGAACTCCTCCGCGGGAACTACTCCCTAAAACACCTCGCCCGACTCATCTTTAATTCTCACGCCTACCAACGCACAACTGATCCGCTCCTCAGCGAAACATCCCCCCTCTTCACTTCCCCCGCGCACCGTCGACTCACAGCCGAACAAATTGTCGATTCGCTCTTTCATGGCACTGGCAAGCCCTTCCGCACTGAAGCCATGAACATCGACGTCGATGGAAAACGCCCCCTTAAAAACACCCTCAACCTCGGTCAGCCGCGACGCGCCTGGATGCTCGCTAGCCTCTCAAATGAACGCGACCGGCTCAGCCTTACCCTTCCAAGAATCCAGGCCATTTCCGATGTCCTTTCGGCCTTTGGTTGGGACCCTGCCCGACAAACCTCAATCGACCAACGCCCCACCACCCCAACTGCCCTCCAACCTGCCATTATTTCCAATGGCACTGCCAGCATCTGGCTCACCCGACTCAGCGACGATCATGCCCTCACCCAACTCGCCATTAATAGCCAATCACCTGAAGTGCTCCTCGACCATCTCTTCCTCCGCCTCCTCACCCGCAAACCAACAATCAAGGAACGCAAAATTTATCTCCCCAAGATCCGACCCGGTTACGAAACACGGCGCACTCCTTTCAATCCTACAACAACCGCGGAGAAAACCCGCCCGCCTCGTTATGTGAGTTGGTATAACCATCTCGACCCCATTGCCGACAAAATCAGACGCAACGAAATTAAAGCGGCCCGCGCCGGTGACCCGCCAACCTCCAAAATCAGCCCATCCTGGCGACGCCGCTTCGAAGATCTCATCTGGGCTCTCGTCAACTCGCCCGAAATGATTTACACCCGATGAAATGATTAAGGCGCTCATTTCACTCATGTCGTATCTTCTCCTCCCAGCCTCGGCTTTAGAACTCCCAAACGTTTTCGGGACCCCTCCCGCAACCAACAAAAAAGAGTGGATCGAGGTCCAACGTCCCAAAACGCTCGAACTCTTCAAGAAGCACATTTACGGCCGCGCACCCATCGGAAAACCCGACACTCTTTCTTTCGAGGTTGTTAAGGAAGACCCAAAGGCCATGGACGGAGCCGCCACTCTCAAGATCATTAGGATTTCCTATTCTGGTCCCGGAGGAGAGAGCGGTTTCAATCTCATCACTTTCATCCCCAACAAGGCCACCAAACCTGCGCCCGGCTACCTTCTTATTTGCAATCGAGACCCTGAAAATATTGATCCAACCCGCAAGAAAAAGGACGACTTTTGGCCCGCCGAAACTATCGTCGAGCGGGGCTATGTTGCGGCCACATTTTACAATGCCGAGCTCAGCACCGACAAAAATCTCAACTTCAACAACGGTGCGCACAAGGTCTTCGATAACTACAAAGGGAAACGCCCCGGTGATGCCTGGGCCACCATCGCAGCCTGGGCTTGGGGCGCCTCCCGTGCCCTTGATTACTTTGAGACCGACCCGACCATCGACGCCTCAAAATTCGCGGTCCTCGGTCACTCACGGGGAGGAAAAACCGCACTTTGGGCCGGAGCCAACGATGAACGTTTCGCCCTCACCATCTCAAACAACTCCGGTTGTACCGGGGCAGCGCTCGCCCGCCGCAAGCACGGCGAACGAGTCGCCCGCATTAACAAATCCTTCCCCCATTGGTTCTGCGGAAACTACAACATTTTTGATGAGAAGGAAGACGACCTCCCCGTCGATCAACACCAACTCATCGCCCTCATGGCACCCCGAGCGGTTTATGTCGCCAGCGCTAGCAAGGACGACTGGGCCGACCCGCAAGGGGAATTTCTCGCCGCCGCCCATGCGGAACCTGTTTACAAACTCTTCGGACTCAAGGGACTCGAAACCATGACTATGCCAGAACCTGATAAACCCATTCACACCGGCCATATCGGTTACCATCTCCGTACTGGAAAGCACGACCTAAACCAGTATGACTGGGAGCAGTATCTCAATTTTGGGGACAAACACCTTAGGGAGTAATCTATGGACCGCCGCCATTTCCTCTCCACCTCGTCGCTCGCGACTCTTGGACTTAAAGCCTCCAAGGTTTCCCATCCCAAGGGAAAGGCCGAGCACTGCATCATGATCTGGCTGGGTGGCGGAATGTCACAAATTGACACCTTTGATCCCAAGCAAAAAGGCAGCTCCAAGAAACCTTTCGTTACCGGCTCTGATTACAACTCCATCGAAACAGCCGTAAAGGACGTACACGTTTGCGAACACCTCCCACAACTTGCCCGTCGCATGGAGCAAGTGTCCGCAGTCCGCTCCTGCCATCATCATCTCATCGATGAACACGCCATCGCCTCAAACTTCGTCCACACCGGACGCCCGACCAGTGGCTCTACAACCTACCCCTCTATCGGGTCCATCGTGGCTCATCAACGCGGGGCCGCGGATCCATCCGTCCCTGCCTACATGCTCATCGGATTTCCTAATGTCAGCCGCGGCCCAGGTTTCCTTGGCCCGAATTATGGCAACATTTACCTCACCGATATGAAGACCGGTCTCGCCGGATTCACCCGCCCAAAGCATCTTAACGAAGATCGAATTTCTTCCCGAAAACAACTCCTCGCCGCTCTTCAAAAAGGCAGCCCCGCCGACTCCCCACTTGCGGATTACCGAAAAGCCCAGACCGAAGCACTCCGCCTCGCAGGTCCCGGTTTTATGAAAAATTTTAATCTCGATTCCGAACCCTCCGATCTTCGTAACAAATACCAAACCGAATTCGGTCAACGCTGTCTGCTCGCCCGACGCCTCATACAGGACGGTGTCCGTTTTATCGAACTTTCCCACAACCCTGGCTTTCTCAATGGCACCGGATGGGACACCCACGGCAAAGGCCAACTCAAACAACACGAACTCATCCGCGACCTCGATAATGGTGTTGCCACCCTGATGGATGACCTCAAGGAGAAAGGCCTTCTCGATAAGACGATCATCGTTATTGCCACCGAGTTTGGTCGCCCGCCCGAGTTTGATGGTAACGGCGGTCGCGGCCACCAAGGTTCAGCTTTCTCTCTAGTTCTTGCCGGTGGAGGCCTCCGGCATCAGGGCACCATCGGGCGCACCGACGAACTCTCGAAGCAGATTATCGAAAACCCCGTTACCATTCCCGACTTTCATGCGACCATCCATGCAGCTCTTGGCATCAATCCAGCTCATGAACTCGTCGATGGATCCCGCCCTGTGCCCATCACCGACAGAGGCACACCGATCGCATCTCTTTTCTGATTCTCCCCACCATGTCCAGACTTCTCCTCTTTATTTCTCTTTTCATCACTCCTCTTTTTTCATCAGAGAAGCCCAACATCGTCGTCATGATGGTCGACGATCTAGGCTTCTCGGATATTGGTTGTTACGGCAGTGAAATTGAAACACCAAATCTCGATCGGCTCGCAAGTAACGGACTTCGCTTCTCACAGTTTTACAATACC
>JAQWSX010000125.1 GCA_029242935.1 Akkermansiaceae bacterium | reverse complement strand
ATGGGGCGGTTATCATCCGGTCATTAAAAACCTTTGGACTTCCAGCTTTGTGGTTTTGGCAGGTGGTTGGAGTTTGATCTTACTGGCCTTCTTTTATCTGGTGATAGATGTGGTGCGGGTCAAAAAGTGGGCCATGCCGTTGGTGTGGATTGGAATGAATCCGATTGCGATTTACCTGCTCTCGAGCGTAGTAGAGTTCACTCAGATTGCTGAGCGTGTTTTGGGCGGTCCGATCGCCGATTGGGCGAATGGAATGGTGTCCGGGCTGGGTGCCCTAGTGGTCGCTGTGGGTGGAATGATCTTGATCCTTTGGTTGTGCCGGACCCTCTATAAACGGAAGATCTTTTTTCGGATTTAGTGAGGATGCGGGTGTGTCCGGAATGTGGTTTTCCCATGGAGCACTTCGGGGTGAATCGTTGCCCGAAGTGTGATGGCCCTGCTCCGCGCGAAATTCGGGAGGGGGTGCTAGAGGTGGATGTGGCGCATGCTGGCGAAACCTGGGAGCATGCGCGGGAGAAAATCGTGGAGGCGCTGGATCAGGCGATTTATTATCGGCACGCAGGTTTGAAAATTGTGCACGGTTATGGTTCGACGTCGGGCCACTCCATCATTGGCCCGCGGGCGACGGCTTTTTTGCGTCATTTGGCCGAGGACCTAGGGGGAAGGTATGCGGGGGACCGAAATAACCGTGGGGCTTCGATTATTTGGCTAAATCGTTGATGACAAAGCTAGTTCTTCGGGAAGTCGATGCGCATTTGGTCTTCTTCGAAGATGATGCGTCCACCACCACGTTTCGTGATTTCTTCTTCCATGGCGGTAAGTTCATCGGCAAAAAGACTTCTCAGGCTCTGAAAGGCATCGTGGGTGAAGAAGAGGAATCCTTGTGGGACGCGGGCGGGGCCGAAGCGACCGCCTGCGGCAAGGAGTTTCCAGATGCGACCGCCGTCTTCGTAGACGTAGGTCGTGAAGGAGCCGTCTTCCTTTTTCTTGCGTTCGATGCGGATGAACTTGGAAACAGTCTGGGGGTGGCCCTTGATTTCACGTTCAATGATGATTTCGGCGCGACCGCCTTCCTCTTCATCGAAGCGGACCCAGATGCCTTTTATTTTGACGTAGTCTGCAAGGAGCCCTTCCTGTCGGGTTTTCAGTTTGTTGGCGAGCCAAGTGTTGAGCTGGCGCTCGGTAATGGTGACGGTGTCGGTGCGGTCCTTGGCAGCGCCCTGAATGATGCTGGGAACGCTGGATGGATTCTTCGTGCGATCGTCCTCCAAGCGCCCCTTGATGTCGGAGAGGTCCTGCGACTGGAAGCCAAGGAAAATCCCATAGCCAAGCGCCCCGACGAGAGAAAGAGTGAAAAGGATGAAATAGCGCTTCATGACCAAACAGTGAAAAGGTTGAGAGAGGGAGAGCCAACCATGAAATTGACGAATTTTTTGAAGCGACAGAGGGATCAACTCGTTTTGCGTGTCGTCCTCGGGGGGGGATTTACGCGAGATCGAGTTTAGTCGGAAGATTTGACCGGCTTTGATTCTTTTTTATCAGGCTTTGATGAGCCGGCTTCGGAGGCTTTTTTCTCGCCGGCTTTATAAGAATCCGAGCGGTAGTCGGTTTCGTAAAAGCCGGAGCCTTTAAAGATAATGCCTGCTCCGGTTCCAAGGAGGCGTTTGACCTGCCCGCAGCAGTCTGTCTGGGGGCAGTCCGCGAGCTTTTCGTCATTCATGCTCTGAAAGACCTCGAAAACGTGATCGCACTTTTCGCACTGATAGTCGTAGTTTGGCATGGTATAAGATTTTTTACGCGGGTTCTTCGGGGAAGTTTTCGAGTTCCCATCCGCTGTGGCCGACTTCATCGGCCAATTCCTTGAATTCCGCAAGTTCGGCGGTGGAGAAAAGAAGTCCGCCAGCAGCGTCGGTACGCTTACGGAAGCCGGCTTCGATCTCGCCAGGGAGGAGGCACTTTTCATTTCCGTGACCTAGGATGTCATCGAGGACAGCTTTCATGTTGGCTGATTGATTGCCGTGGACGAACGCTCCACTGGACCAAGCATCTGGGTGAATGACCTGAAAGTAAAAACAGGAAGTGGTTTTGGCGCCTTCGCGACCGCGTTCAGTGGGGAGGTTGCCACCAATGAATCCGCCGACGAGTTCGTTAATGAGCGCCATGCCGTAACCTTTGTGTGCTCCGAAAGGGAGCAGGGAGGCAACTTCGTTGGGGTCAGTAGTTTCGTTGCCATTTTTGTCAACGGCGGCTCCGGGAGGGAGGGGCTTGCCTTCGCGCTTAAGTTGCTGGACGCGGCCCATGGCAACGGTGGAGGTGGCCCAATCGATGACGATGGGGAATCCATTCGCTTCCTGTGTTGGGAACCCCCACGAGTGAGGATTGGTGCCAAGAGTAGGATGCTTGCCAAAGAAAGGAACGACTTCGGCTAGAGTGGAGGTGCAGTTGGTGTAAGCGATGTAGCCTTTTTCGGCAGCCTTCATGACATATCCACCGCCCCAAAGGTAATGGAAGGCGTTGTCGATCGCGACTTGACCGACGCCATATTCATCGGCCATTTCGATACAGCGATCGATGGCTGCGACGGCGACGGCTTGGCCTAGCTTCTTATGGGCATTCCAGACTTCAGAGGCTTTGAATCGATCATTGACGACTTCGATTTCAGCACCAGGAACGCAGCCACCAGTGGCGGATCCGAAAAGGTGGTCGAGGTGGAGAGCTTTGAGGGCATTGTGGGTGCGGATTCCGTGGCGGGCGGCTTCCTGGCAAACTGAGGCGGCAACTGTAGATTCTTCTAACGTGTAACCCCGAGCCTGATAGGCCGCAGCGACTAATTCATCGTGTTTGTTAGCTGGAACTACCTGGAATTCGCTCATTTGTATGACGGGATTTGTCGGGCGAGAGACTGGCTTTTTCCGACAAGATGGCAAGTGCCAAGCGATAACGGGCCGCGGATTGCGGTGATGGCAGCTTCTCTCTCAGTACGAGAGACCTATAGTTTCAAGATAAATTGGCGGGGCACTGGTCGTTCGACTTTACGATCAACTGGCTGATTCTTTTCCGGATTTGCCACCTTGTTAGATGAATGAAAGGAGAAGCGTTTTTTATTTCACACGCGGGCGGAAGTTGGCTTTGGTCTTCACACTGGTGGTGGTTCGCATTTTACTCTTCCATTCCTGTGGCTTTTCTTTGAGGACGGTGTCGTCGCCGTAGCCTTTTTGCAGTTCGAGGAGTTGCTTGCGGATGTCTTCGATGAGCTCTTTTTTCTCGGAGTTTCCGTAAAGGTTTTTGAGCTCATCAGGGTCGGTTTTGAGGTCGTAGAATTCCCACTCCCCGAATTCGTAGAAGTTGATGAGTTTGTAGCGGTCGGTCCGGATGCCGTTGTGGCGGGGGACCTGATGGTAGGAAGGATACTCGTAGTAGTGGTAGTAGATGGACTTGCGCCAGTCGTCGGGCTTATTGCCTTTGAGCAGTGGGACGAGAGAGGCGCCTTGCATGTCGTTGGGCGTTTTTGCCCCGGCCATGTCGAGGAAGGTTTGCGCGTAGTCGAGGTTTTGAACGAGGTCAGTATTGCGTGAGCCGGGTTTGATAACACCAGGCCAAGAAACAATGAGGGGCATTTTCAAGGATTCCTCGTACATCCAGCGTTTGTCGTACCAGCCGTGGTCGCCAATATAGAATCCTTGGTCGGAAGAATAGACGAAGACCGTATTGTCAGCGAGACCTTGGTCTTCAAGTGCTTTGCGGAGGCGCGCCAGGTTTTCATCGACGCCCTTGATGGCGCGGAGGTAGTTTTTGGCATAACGTTGGAACTTCCAACGGACGAGGTCACGGCCAGTGAGTTTAGCTTCGCGGAAGGCCTTGTCCTTAGGGCCGTACGCGGCGCGCCAGGTTTTGAGCTGTTCCGGGGTCATGCGTTTCATGTTCATGTAGGCGGAGCGGTCTTGGCTTGGAAGGCGCTGTTTGGGGACTTCGAGGTCGGGGGTAAGGTCGGTGAAGAGATCGTGGTCGAGATACATGTGGCGATCGATTTCCATCTCCTGATGCTGGGCTGGGATGCGGCCCTCGTATTGATCGAAGAGGGTATTGGGCTCGGGGATCTTGATGTCATCGTAGAGATGAAGGTGGCGCAGGGCTGGCATCCAGGTGCGGTGCGGGGCCTTGTGCTGGCACATGAGCATGAAGGGCTTGCCGAGTTCCTTGGATTCCTTGATGAAGTCGATGGCCATGTCGGTGACGATGTCGGTGCAGTAGCCATTGACGACCTTGCGGCCTTCGGGGGTGAGCATGGCGGGATTGTAGTAATCGCCCTGACCTGGGAGGACGGCCCAAGAGTCAAAGCCCTGGGGTTTTCCCTTGAGGTGGGATTTACCGTAAAGGGCGGTGTGGTAACCGGCGGCGCGGAGGATTTTAGGGAAGATTTGCTGGTTCCAGTTGAAGGAGTTTCCGTTGTTCATGAAGCCATTTTTATGACTGTGCTTTCCGCTCATGATGACGGCGCGGGAGGGCCCGCAAATGGAGTTGGTGCAGAAGGAATTCTCAAAGAGCATGCCGTCGTCGGCGAGCTTGTCGATTTCGGGGGTTGGGTTGACTGATTTGAGCCAGCCATTATAAGCGCCTATGGCGTGAGGAGCATGGTCGTCGGTGAAGAAAAAGACGATATTGGGCCGCTTTTTCTTAGCGAGGATAGTGAAAGGAAATAGGAGGAGGATGAAAAACTTCATTCATGGATGCTAGGGAAGAGGGAAAGACTTGTCCAGCGAGGGAGGCGTGATTGACTCCTAAAAGCGATGGCGAAGGTATTTGTTTCAGGTTGTTATGATATTTTACATGCGGGGCATTTGCAGTTTTTTGAGGAGGCCCGGGCTTTGGGAGATCATTTGACGGTCTCGTTCGCGAATGAGGATATTCTTTGGAAGCACAAGGGCCGTAGTCCTTCGTTGCCGGATGATCATAAGGCGGAGCTTTTGCGGTCACTGGTGATGGTGGACCAGGTGGTTGCTGGGAATGGAGAACGACCGGGGTTGGATTTTGAGCCGATTTTCCGCGAGCTTAAGCCGGATATTTTGGCGGTTACGGAGGACGACCAATATGGGGAGATCAAAGAGAGACTGTGTGAGGAATTGGGTTGTCGGTATGTCCGATTGCCGAAGACTCCTCCGAAGTTTGAGCCGATTTCGACGACCGCCATTGTAAATCGGATTAGTGGGGTGACGGAGGCCCCTTTACGTGTTGACTTTGGCGGTGGCTGGCTGGATGTGCCGAAGCATGCGCGGGCGGGCGGGTTTATTGTGAACTGCGCGATTTCGCCAAAGGTGAGTTTGCAGGATTGGCCTTATGAGCAGAAGGCGGGGCTGGGGGGGAGCGGAGCTTGGGCCTTGTTGAATGGCAAAGATTCGGTGCAGTCCGAGCTAGATTTGGGCGTAGGTTGGCAGGATCCAGCAGTGATCCGCGAAACTGGGATTTGTGTCTGGAAG
>JAQWSX010000062.1 GCA_029242935.1 Akkermansiaceae bacterium | reverse complement strand
ACTTTCCTCAACAACACTGGACTTTCCTTCGGCTCCGCAGCCCTCCTTTCTCAGCTCACTCGCGCAGAGGGTCTCGTTGGAAAATACCCCGGCTTATCCGGCTTCCCGCACCACACGGCCAAAGCAAAACGCGTCATCTTTCTCTGCATGGCAGGTGGACCATCTCATCTCGAGACTTTCGACTACAAACCACAACTTGATAAGCTTAACGGGAAGGCCATGCCGGAATCCTTCACCAAGGGGCAGCCCATCGCACAACTCCAAGGACAAGCTCTTAAGGTCCAAGGCCACCTCACCAAGTTCAAAAAATACGGGAACTCCGGCCAATACATCTCCGACTTCCTTCCCTACCACCAGAAGATGGCAGACGATATCACCGTCCTCCGATCCATGGTCACCGAGCAAATCAACCACGACCCCGCTCATACTTTTATGAATACAGGCACCGCCATCAGCGGTCGCCCCTCGATGGGTTCCTGGATCAACTACGGCCTTGGATCTGAGTCCGAAAACCTCCCCGGCTTTGTCGTCCTCACCTCCGTCGGCGGACGTAACCCCCAGCCAATCGCCTCTCGCCAGTGGGGATCTGGCTTCCTCCCCTCTCGATTTCAGGGGGTCGAATTCAATTCCACCGGCGACCCCGTCCACTACGTTACGAATCCAAATGGAGTGGATCGACAGCATCAGAACGCGCTCATAAAAACTATTCAGAAGCTCGACTCCCAGCGCAACGAACTCGTCGACGACCCTGAAATCGCAACCCGTATCAGCGCCTACGAAATGGCCTTCAAAATGCAGGCCTCGGTCCCTGAGCTCACCGACCTCTCTCGCGAATCTCAAAAGACTCTAGACATGTACGGCGCCAAGCCCGGGGACGGGTCTTATGCCTCCAACTGCCTTCTGGCTCGGCGCCTCATCGAAAAAGGAACCCGCTTCGTTCAACTTTACCATCGCGGTTGGGACCACCACGGCGGCCTCGAAAAATACATGGGCATCTGCAGCAAGCTCACCGACCAACCCACTTGGGCCCTCCTCACTGACCTCAAACAGCGCGGCTTATTGGAGGATACTCTCGTCGTCTGGGGTGGAGAATTCGGCCGTACCCCTATGTTCCAAGGCAAGGGAGGAGCGGGACGCGACCACCACATCAAAGGTTTCTCAATGTGGATGGCGGGAGGTGGAGTTAAACCAGGCATGAGCTACGGCGAAACCGACGAACTTGGTTATAACGCTGCCAAAGACGTAGTCCACGTTCGCGACTTTCACGCCACCCTTCTTTACTTGTTAGGAATCGACCACCACCGCTTCTCCAAAAAGTTCCAGGGCCTCGACATGCGTCTTACCGGTGTTGAACCCTCAAAAGTGATCAAAGAAATCCTCTCCTAAAATGACCCCCTTCATCTTCACAATCAGCGCCACTTTCCTTTGTCTTTCGGCCCTAGCAGCCGAACCCGTCCGTGTTTTTCTTTTCGCCGGACAATCAAACATGGAAGGTGCCGACACCGACCCAAAACTCGTCGAAACCTTCCCCCCCTTTCGCAACGCACTCAAACCTCTTGAAAACGTCCGATACTCTTATCAAACCGGAGCGGATCACAGATCAGAAGGCTGGACCGATCTCCAGATTGTCGGGAACAATTTCGGACCAGAAATCACCTTTGCCAGAGCCTTCCGCCGACAAAGCAAAGACCCTCTCGCCCTCATCAAAGATGCTTGGGGCGGGACCACCCTCGTCCATGACTGGGCACCCGATGGCGGCGGCGAGAAAAGCCGCAAACTTTACCAACGCTTTATCACTCAGATTCGCGACCGTTTGGCCGAACTCAAAAAACAAGGACTGACCTACAAAATCGAAGCGCTCATGTGGCATCAAGGAGAGAACGACATGTTCCACTCCGAAGGAAAGCAACACTACGAAAAGAACCTGCGCAACTTCATCAGCAAGATCCGCAAAGATCTCTCTTCCCCCGAGCTCAAAATCTTCGTCGGAGAAATTAGCACCAAAGGAGTTTGGGGTATGGACAACCGTGCCAATGTCACCCTTATCCGTAACGCCCAGATGGCTGTTGTCGAATCTGACCCCAAGGTCTTTTTCGTCCCGACATCTCACCTATCTTTCAAAATCGGGCGCCCCGTCGGCCTGCATTATCACTTTGGTACTCTCGGCCAACTTCAACACGGCGAAGCATACGCGACCGCCTACTTCGATCAAAACAACCATCCGCTCCAGCGAGAGGTTCGCAGGCCCAAAGCCAAAAAAGTAAAACTCTTCATCCTCGGAGGACAACGAAACATGGAGGGAGAAGAAGCCTGGCTCGCCGACATCAAGGGCACCCCTCTCGCAAAACCCCAAAAGGCCCTTTTCCAATACAACCTAGGCAAGGTCACCGCCTCAAATGGTTGGGAATACCTATCACCCATCAACCACCTAGGAGACTTCGGCCCCGAACTAAGCTTCGGACAACAATTAATTCCCACCATGGAGGCCGGCGAAATCCTCGCCATCTACAAATTTACCGACAGCGGGGCGCAATCACTCGATTGGCTTCCTGAAGGGTCCAAGGAACCCTATCGAGATCGTTATCAAGATTGGATAACCGGAATCAAAGAGTGTCGCGACGATCTCACCAAACAAGGATACCAATGCGAAATCCCAGCCATCTTCTGGCACTGCGGCGAAAACGACCGCGCTCTCAATTGGATGGCAAAGGAATACCGCAAACGCTTTCAAACGTTCATGAATGCCACCCGTAAGGACCTCGAACTTCCCGACCTAAATTGGATCCTCACCGAGCAACCCCTACTTCCTGCCAGCATTACCGGGGATGAAAAACTCTACGACCTCAACTCCGATCTCAAGGCCTTAGACGCCAGCGACCCCAACCTCACTTTTGTCAAAACCTCAGATCTTCCGCACAATCCTGTTCTCTTCGGTTCCAAAGGAATCATCGCACTCGGAAACCGCATGGCCGAAGCTTGGACAAAGAAAACACTCGAATAGACCTCAAACTTTCACCCCCGACTTCCAAGCCACCTCGGCGATCTTTAAAAGCGTTTTAAAAACACATGAATCGCACCCGCTTCGAGCGAACGGGCACTCCCCGTTTTTGATGTCAGGAAGATTCCCATTACCCGCCCCCGCTGGTCAACGATCGGCCCACCCCGACACTCCCGGCTTGCATCAAGTGCCAACCTCGAGGTTGGTTGATCTTTCCAGTAATCCATCGGTGAGAGAACCGTGCAAGGAATCACATTCGCGATATTCTTATCCTTAGCCGCCAATCCAAAGAGTTTGAGGGCGAGTCCTGATTTGAGATCTTCACGATCACCGATTGGCAATAGCTCATGTAGCCGACACTTAATCTTCAAAGCCGCAATATTATTTTCCTTCGAGACACCAAGAACCTTCGCTTTAAAGCTCTGCCCGTTTTCCAAAGTCACGCTAACTGGCAAAACTCTACCCTCTTGATCTAAGAGAATCCGCTTACAGGCGACTACATATCCTCCCTCCTTATAAAAGAACCCGGTCTCGTGGCCATTCGCAGTTGAGATCCGAACACAGGCCGGAGCAACATTTCTGGTGAGAGCATCCCCCTCCAAAGATTTGTAATCTTCATCACTCAGCTTAGGTTTCCGCCCTCGTAATTCATTAGCACGATCGACCTCACCCAGTCTTTTCCACAGATTGATTGCTGAACCAAGATGCCCTTCGCTTTCCAGTTGACTTGCCAGTTTTTTCCCAGCCCGAAAACGCCCCAACTCACTCCCAGCTTTTCGGTAGAAATCGTAGGACAATTCAAGCTCGCCGGCATCGTCAGCGTGCGCTGCTAGGGTTAACCACCGATCTGTGTTCGCGACCCGCTCTCGAATAAATTGAATCCGGGCTTCATCGTACTTTAAGGGAGGTTGGTCAACCCAGGACGTTTGTTTCACAACCTTAATCAACAACGATCCCAGAGTAATGAGGGCTTCGTTCTCTTTTGAAAATTGTAAATCTCCGAGCATCCGTTCATAGTCCGCAACTTCCTCGAACCACTCCTTCGAAGATTTCTCCTGGGCCCACTGGGATTCCCTCCGTAATTCTCTCGCATCACGAAAGGCTGCGGACGCAGCTAGCTTGTTAATCTTTCCATGAATATTTGGTTTGAGCCATTGTCGGGCATTTCCATCAAACTGCTTAGCCTTGGCCTCCCGCGCTTCGGCTACCTCTCGACCTTCATTAATCTTATATTTCTTAGTAAATAGTCGCTTCACACTCCGATGCATCTTTTTCCCGAGAGTGACCGTGCGAGGATCTCCTCTGGCAATCAAGATATCTAACTCCTCTAACACAAGCTTCGCATTCTCAATCGTCGGTTCTTCAAGCCGCTTCACAGCCCCACCCAGCTCCGACCCCAATAGGGCGGGAACGATAAATAAAGGCAGAATGATTAACGCTAGACTCTTCATTTTGACGGCAACCAAGATGTGAACGCAAAACCTCAATTTTTCAAGGGTGGGAATTCTCGTCTTTTCGCGCTTGCCCCGCGCGAAGCTCCAGCGCAAAACCTTCTTGATGTCTGAAGTTACCAAAATTGCGATCATTGGGGCGAGCGGGTATACTGGTTTGGAACTCCTTCGTCTCGTTTTTTGCCACCCAAAAGCCGAGGTTGTCGCCATCACTTCCCGCGCAAACGCCGGAACGAAAGTGACCGAAGTCTTCCCTCGCTTCGAGGGCCATCCCGGCACTGAGATTTGCTTCATGGAACCTGACATGGAAACTGTTGCGGCAGCTGGTGCAGAGCTTGCCTTTCTGGCCCTTCCTCACGGAGCAGCCGCCCCTTTCGCGCGAGACCTCTTGGATCGCGGAATAAAAGTGATCGATTTGAGTGCTGATTTCCGCCTCGACGATCCCGCCGTCTATCAAGATTTTTACGACCACCCACACCCCGCTCCCGAGCTACTCGGCGAAGCGGTCTTTGGGCTTCCTGAAGTCTACGAATCCGAGATTAAAGCAGCTCGGCTCATTGCATCACCTGGATGTTATCCCACCTCGATCATGCTTCCCCTGATTCCTCTTTTAAAGGAGGGACTCATCGAACACTCCTCTCTTAACGTTTCGTCGATGAGTGGTGTCAGTGGTGCTGGCCGCAAGGCAGACCTCTCTCTCATTTTCCCCGAAGTAAATGAAAGTGTTCGCTCCTACGGCCTCCCTCGCCACCGGCACCTTTCCGAGATCGAACAGGAACTTGGAAAAGCTGCTGGGGAAAAAGTGACCATCTCTTTCGTCCCTCATCTCATCCCAGTCACGGCCGGAATTTGCACTACGATTTTCGCAAAACTGACCGGCGACTTTGATCGCGTTGGTGAGGCCCTTGAGCACGCTTATCGGGACGCCCCGTTTGTGCGCCTCCGTGGAGCCGGAATCTCGCCTGACACCAAACATGTCACTGACTCAAACTACCTCGACATCGGTTGGCATCATGATCCTCGCACTGGACGAGTCATTATTCAAAGTGCCGAAGATAATCTTGGTAAGGGCGCTGCCGGCCAGGCAATCCAGAGTTTTAATCTTATGGTTGGAAATAGTCCAACTGACGGATTGCAAAACCTGTAGTCTCCGTTCACCTTCCTGCCCCCATGGATCTTCCCTACACACGAATCAAAGGTGGCGTTTGCGCGGCCCGCGACTTTCTAGGGAGCGCGATCTCTTGCGGCATCAAGGATCCAAAATCAGACCGCCTCGACCTTTCCCTGATTTACTCGAAAAGGGAATGCCTGAGTGCTGGGATGTTCACCCAAAACCGAGTCAAGGCTGCCCCAGTCCGGGTTTCCCAAAGCCACCTCCGTGCCGAGAGCTTGAGGGCCATTATTACCAACAGCGGGAATGCCAACGCCTGCACCGGGCCCACCGGTATGCAGGACGCAAAAAACATGGCTAAGGAAACCTCTAAGCTCCTCGACCTAAGACAACGGGAAGTAGGCGTTTGCTCCACCGGAGTGATTGGGCTCCCAATGCCAATGATACGGATTGATCCGAAATACGAGGAACTGGTAAAAGGACTGGGACCAAAAAACGGTAACGACGTAGCCCGCGCCATTATTACCAGCGACACTCACGAAAAGGAGTTTGCGATTTCATTCGAGCTTCACGGTAAGCGCGTTCGTATTGGCGGCTGCGCTAAAGGTGCCGGTATGATTAACCCTAATATGGCGACCATGCTCTGCTTTGTCACCACCGATGCCAACATCGGAAAGAGTTGTCTGAAGGAAGCAATCGAAAACGGCGTTGAGAATACCTTTAATCGCATCACGATCGACGGCGACACTTCCACCAACGATTCTGTCATCGTTCTCGCCAACGGCGCCGCCGAAAATAAAACGATCCGCCGCGGGACCAAAGAGTGCCGTGACTTCCGTCACGCCCTAGAATTTGTTATGAACAAACTCGCTAAGGCCATCGTCCGTGATGGAGAGCGTGTCACTAAGTTTGTCACGCTCGAAGTTAAAAGCGCTCGCAATGCATCCGACGCCAAAAAGGTAGCTCAAGCGGTCGCGAATTCATTCTTAGTGAAATCATCATGGAATGGTGAGGACCCAAACTGGGGCCGCATCATTCATGCCGTTGGCTATTCCGGTGCCAGCATTCGGGAGGAACTCGTCGATATTTATTACGAATCCAAAGCCGCCTGCAAAGGTGGTTTACAGGCTAAGACAAACCCCGAGGTCCTTCGAAACATCGTTAGCAAACCGGCATTCAAGATCACCATCGATCTTGGTGTTGGAGATTCCAATCACCGGATCTACTCCTCCGACCTTTCACCGGAATACGTCGATTTCAATCGCTCCGAGTATGCCTACTGGAAACAGGCCAAGAAGGACGGCTTGGTTTAGGCAAGATCGAGGGCACGGGCGAGAGCCCCGATGATAATATCCCCTTCCTCATTTCCCACCGATAACCTGAGTAAGTTCGGAGAAACTCCGCAGGCCTCGGCCCAATCGAGTTCAAAGTAATGGGCTAACATCGTGTAAGGACTGGCCAAGGTGAATTCAGTTCCTAAGTTTGGGCCCTTGCAAAGCTCCAGCGCATCGTAAACCTTCGGCATCTTACGCGGTTGCTTCAAAGTGAACGAAACCAAGCCGCCATAGCCACCATTCTCCCTACGAATCAGACGGTATTCGTGAGGGGTATTAAACTTAGGATACCAGACTCGGCCGACCGCTGGATGCTCGTGGAGATAGTCCGCAACCAACTCACCATTCTGATTCGATTTCTCAACCCGCTGACGGTAGCTCTTGATGTTCGAACTCAAAACCCGGCAATCTCCGCTATAAAGTCGTGACCCGCCTTCGGTGTCTTCGCTTAGAAACGAGCGAAATTCGCTCGCCCAAGGAGAATCAGCATTCAGCGTAAGCATTCCCCCCATGACATCGCCCTTTCCCGAAATCCACTTTGTCAAACTGGTCGTCACCAGATCTGCATATTTTAACACCTCCAAATTGATGGAGCTGGCGACTGTGTCATCCACCACTAAAGGCACGCCACCCTGACGACAAGCTTCCGAAATCCGGGGAAGATTGATCGTTCTTAAGAGCGGATTACTTGGCACCTCACAAAAAACCGCTGCAAATTCACCCTCCTGGATTCTTCGGACGGCGGCATCAAGATCCTCCCCGTCGGCATCATAAAGAAAAACGACCCCGTTTCCAAAACGTTGCTGCACCTTCAAAGCATCAACGTAAGGAAACTCCAACTGAAGAGTCTTTTTGCTCGGGAAAAGGTTCATCATCACCCGATAAGCCGCAAAAACTCCCGACATACCGCTTTCATACAAGTAGTGATCATCCAAGGCCGCTCCGGAAAACTCCGACAGCTGCTGCTTCAACATCACGACTGATCCGCCCTCAGAATCCCGTTCCTTGAGAAGATCCTCCGCCCGACGGCTGCTAATGATTTCACCCGTAAATCTCCAATACTCCATTGCCACACCAATCGCAGTTTCCGGGACAATTAATGCCTGCATTCCCTCCTCATAGCTTGCGATTCGAGTTGCTACAGCCAACTTCCGCTCGACATAACGCTGGGCCCCCTGGGCCGCCCTTTTGTGAGGAAAAACGATCGCTCGCTTCCCTGTCTCCGCGATCTCTTCGGTCGCCTTCGCAAAAACCCGCTTCACCAACGGATGCAGAAAAAATCGGGGATATCCTGCTTCCATCTTCTTCATCACCCGGTCCCGGCCTTCCTCGTATCCGATCACGGAATCCCAGGTCGGTAGCGAAACCGAACAAGCATGGGTTGTATCTGGAATCGGCCGACCGATCGACTGGCCATTCCAAAGTGGATTTTTGAGGAGATCCCGCACGGCGCGATTTCTGAGGCCTCCGGACAAGTTTCGCAAGCTCTCCTTTCCTGATAATTGCGTTGACAGCCTAGCCTACCCCTCCTAGCTTGCGCGCCCCTTAAAGCACGGCGGATCCCCCGGCGAGCCCAACGGAACCCAGTAAAACAATGAAAACGTTTTCAGCAAAACCAGCTGACGTCGAGCGTTCATGGCACATCATTGATGCCAAGGACCAGATCGTCGGAAAAGTCGCCGTGGAGGCAGCCCGTCTCCTTCGTGGAAAGCACAAGGCGATTTTTACGCCTCATATCGATACCGGTGACTTTGTTGTCATCATCAACGCCGAGCACGCCAAATTCAGTGGCAGTAAGGAGCAGCACAAGATCTACGCCCGTCACTCCGGTTACGTTGGTGGCCAGACTATTGAAACTCCTAACAAGGTGCGCCAGCGTCGTCCTGAGCTCATCCTCGAATGGGCTGTCAAAGGCATGGTCCCAAAAAATAAGCTTGGTTCTGCCCAAATGAAGAAGCTCAAGGTCTACGCAGGTGAAGATCACCCGCACGAAGCCCAAGAGCCACAGACCGTCACTCTCTAAAACCTTTACTCATTCCTAAAAAACCATGAGCGAAACTTTCACTGCAACTGGACGTCGTAAGACGGCCGTCGCCCGCGTCTGGCTGACCGCTGGAACCGGAAAAATCACCATCAACGACGAGCCTTTCGAGGACGTCCTCACCACCCTCACCTTACAGGGACAACTCCTCGAACCTCTTGAGGTCACAAACCTCAAAAATAAGTTCGACGTCAAAGCTGCCTCACGCAGCGGTGGACTTCACGGACAGGCTGATGCTATTAAATTGGCAATCGCCCGTGCCCTGATCATTCACGATCCCGAGCTTCGACCAGCTCTCAAGGCCGCTGGCCTTCTTCGCCGTGACCCACGAGCTAAGGAGCGCAAAAAGCCCGGGCAGCCCGGCGCTCGCAAGCGTTTCCAATTCTCGAAGCGCTAATCCGCTTCCGCGAATTCAACCTTCCAAAAAGCCGCTTCCTACGGGATGCGGCTTTTTTATGAGACAACACTTCCCAAAGCATCGGCGATGACTTCTAAAAAGCCGGGTTGGAGACATGTTTCCCACCAAACTCACAAGGACCGAGCTGCCTTAATCGTGTTCTTCATGAGCATTGCAATCGTCATCGGACCGACTCCACCCGGAACCGGAGTGATGGCACCGACCTTTTCAAGGACATCCTTGTAATCAACATCACCACAAAGACGGTAGCCGCGTTTCGCAGCCGAGTCGTCGACCCGATTGATACCGACGTCGATAATCGTCGCCCCCTTCTTTACAAAATCCCTTTTGATAAACTCGGGAATCCCTACGGCAGCCACAATAATATCCGCACGCTGACAAACCTCCGCTAGGTCCTTGGTCCTGGAATGGGCCACCGTCACGGTGGCGTCACTCCCTCTCGCCATCAGAAGTAACGCCATTGGTTTACCAACAATCATGCTTCGTCCCACAACCACTGCCTCGGCACCGGAGGTTTCAACACCACTGGCTTTAATAAGCCTCATACAGCCCGCCGGAGTACAAGGCACGAAACCTGAAGGGTCTTCCAGAGCCAACTTGGCAACATTCTCGGGATGAAAGCCATCCACATCCTTGGCCGGATCAATGGTCCGCACAATCTCCTCCTCATCGATTTGCGATGGTGGCGGCGATTGCACCAAAATTCCGTGAATGAAAGCATCTTCATTGAGCCGCTTCACAGTGGCCAGGACTTCGTCCTGAGAAGCGTCCTTTGAAAGCACGATCTTTTCCGAATGAAGCCCCAACTCAGCACACTTTCGAACTTTTGAATTTACGTAGACTTGGCTGGCCGGATCTTCGCCCACCAAAACAACCGCCAAACCCGGAGTGATTCCATTGGACTTCAACTCTTCGATTTCGCGGGAACACTCGGCGAGGACTTCCTCCGCCACTTTTTTTCCATCAATGATCGCTGCCATGATTCTCTTCGCGGTCCGTGATATCTTGCAGCAGGCATTTCTCAAGCCTAAGACGTTCTTTCTCGAATTCCTCGTGATCCAGTTGGCGCGGCACCGTCATCGGTTCCTCCAGAGTGATCCTGACCTTGCTAAAAGGTTTGGGGATCCGAAAACGATCCCAGGTCTTCAGAGTCCAGCACGAGAGATAATCAATCCTCATAGCCACCATCGAGAGCCCGGTTGTTTGCGCTATTTTAATCACGCCGGGCTGAAGTTGATATCGAGGCCCCCGGGGACCATCAGGGGTAAAGACGAGATCCTTCCCATTCTTCGCGGCCCGTCTTAGCGCCACGATTGCGGCTGCGCCACGGCGACTGCTTGAGCCATGAACCGCGCCAAACTTGAAAACCTTTACTGCCGAGGCCAACACTACCCCATCCTTGCTCGCGCTGGTTAGAACGACACACTCGCGCTTCGGATACATTTTTCTCCACAGGTAGGCGGCTGCAAAAATCTGATTATGCCACATGACGTGAATGATCGGTTGATCATGAGCGTTCAGTTCACTGAGATTTCCAATCACCTCGCGACGCAAAGTCATACCAAGAAGCCGAATCAACCAGCCCCCAAGTTTTCCGCTCACACGAGCCTTCCTTGATGTTCGGATTTGATTATCAGATGTCAAAGTGGTCGATCCTCCGGCCCTACGTTCACAAGACCCTTGCGAATAAGCAAGAACCGACCGCAATTCAATCCATAGAAAAGGAACTCCCCTTTTCTACTAGAGGTGTTTCAACCCCGTTGCCCTAAAAAATAGTGCATCACTTAATCTCATACTCGCCCCCCTCCACAAAGGTGAGATAATCATGAAGACCTTGAAGAAAGAAGCAAACGACCCCGAAAAAGAACTTCTCAAACGTAAAGTCAAAGGTGTCACGATCAACTCGTGCTTCTTTGAGAAAAGAACACTGGAAGAACTCAACTTCCGCTCATATCTTCTGGTCGAAGAATAATGATCACAGTTACTGAAAAAGCGGCCAGCGAACTCGCTAACCTCCTTGAGTCCAAGAATGCTCCGGAAGGATCGGGGCTTCGTCTTGGCGTGGAACGTGGCGGTTGCGCGGGCCTCGCCTATACGATGCGCATTGGGAAGCCCCAAGAAGGTGACAAGATTATCAACCTAAATGGAACTCGCTTCATTGTGGCTCATGATTCTTTCGACTTCCTAGAGGGATGCTCTGTCGATTTTGCCGATGACCTATCAGACCGGGGATTTAAAATTTTCAATCCTAACGCTTCACGCTCTTGTGGATGCGGAACTTCCTTCGAACCATCCGAAGAAGGGAAAAAACCCGAATACGATCCCGCCCTTGACGGGACCAACTGCAAATAACCCAAAATGGCCCGGTCGGATTTTGATGAATTTCCAAAAAAGCGGGCCCCGCTTTTTTGGTGGTTTCTCGCCAATATCCTCGCTGTTTCTTTTGCGATCACCTCTTGGATCGTCTGCCTCAACCTCTTCCGGGACCCCACTAACCCAACCAGCTACAAACTCATGATGAAGGTAGGGCGACTTGAATCCCCCATCGCCTTCTCGCCTCTCGAGACACCTGTCCCCATGAAGGATAGCGACCCAAAGGAACTTGAAGCCCAATTCCAGAGTTTTAGTCAGACGGATCTTGAGATCCTCAATAAAGAGCTGCGGCGCGCCTATCTGAGTAATTTTAAAAAACCCAAATTCCTCACCTACGTCACGGGTGAGTATCGTATCATCGGGGTTGAAAATCTTACTGAAGACGATTTCCTCAGCCCCGGGATTGTCGTGAAAGCTCAAGCCCTAATCAGGCCAGATGTCGTCGCAGACCCTCTCCCTTACCCAGTTTTTCTGGAGTGCCTCTTTCCCTCGAAAGATGCCACCACTGAGAGTTTTCAGCTTGGAAATACCCTAACCCTAATAAAACAACGAGAGTGTGCCGCTATCTTAAATATTGGAGAAACCGTTTTTGAAGATCGAGAGACCGTTTTCGTGACAGTGGTCCCCCTTGCAGCGGTAGAGCACACCACAGAAAGTGGTTCGACTTTCACAATCACCCCCCCGGTAATGGCTAATCCAGAAGCCTCTCTTCCGGCTTTTCCATAAGCAAGGTAGATCATGAACTTGAGTCACCAAAATCGTCAACAGCGCTGGAGCAAATGGGTGAAAATCCTAAAACGCTTATGGGAATTTACCTGGAAAGGCGGTCTCACCCTGCTCATTCCGCTCCTCTTAATGATCGGTTGGTATGCTTGGCATGCCAGTAAGTTCGACCTCTCCGAAACCTCCCGGATGCCTGAGCGCACTGTCTTGCTTGATCGTAATGGAATTGAAATCGGCACGATCCACGGAGCCAATCGCCGCCTTGTTGATTACGATGAAATTCCCACTTTCCTGAAAATTTGCCTTTTTGCCCGGGAAGACGCCCGCTTCATGGAGCACGAAGGTGTCGATTTCTGGGGCCTAGCCCGTGCGACCTTAAGGAATGCCAAAGACCTCGACTTCACCCAAGGCGCTTCCACCCTGTCGATGCAACTGGCACGCAACACCTTCGATTTACGTGAGAAGAAATCCCTCAACCGGAAGTTCCTCGAAATTGCGATCACTTACCGCATCGAATCAAAATTCTCAAAATCAGAAATTCTCACTGCCTATCTCAATCGGATCTATTTTGGCTCCGGCTTCAATGGCATCGAGGAAGCCTCCCTCAACTATTTTGGCCGCCCTACCTCCAGACTCACGAAAGGCCAATGCGCCCTCCTCGTCGGGATTATCAGAGCCCCACACGCCTGCAGTCCGTGGCGCAATCTCGAGGGAGCAGTCCGCCAGCGTGATGAAGTCCTCGCCCGGCTCATCACGACCGAAGTGATCACCCCAGAACAAGCTGATGCGATCAAATCCCAAACTCTCGATCTCCGTAATCCCAATGCCGGAGACCTCGAAACCGACCACGGAACGCGCGTGCTGCGGCGCCCTCTCGAAATCGTTCTTAACGAAGCACAGATCACAACTGGCGGCCTAGAGGTCATCACTTCGATCGATTTTAAACTTCAACGAAAACTTGAGAAACTCGTTCAAGAAACCTCGATTCCAAAAGGATGCCAAATGGCTTCGATTGCCATCGATCCCCGTAACGGAGACCTTCTTGGCGTAGTTGGATGCCGTGAAAAAAAACCCACTGGCTTCAACCGGGCCCTTGATTCGTATCGCGACCTTGGCCCGCTCATGATTGAGCCCCTGATCGGCACCATTGCCCTAGAACGCGGACATTTGCCAATTGACGGAAACCCAGTCGCGACTGGCCGTCAACTTCAGGCCCAAGACGCCATCCAACTGCTCAAACGGTTTGGATTTGAGGGCACTTTTGGAGAGGGCGAAGATCTTTACCGAGGAACACTCAGTGTCTCGCCTCTCGAGTTGGCCACTGCTTATGCCACCCTTCTCCAAAATGGCTCGCGCCCCACTCCGGTCTTCGTTCGCGAACTGATCCAAAAAGAAAGGACCCTTTTCTCGCGCCCCGCCGCCTCTTTCCCCGCATTCGCTGATCATTCCCAATTGAAAGAAATCCCTGATTTCATCAGCGGATTATCTCTTCCCGGCACCGATCATTGGGCTGCCACTCTGAGCCCGGAGCAAGTGATTGTTGTCTGGATCGGCTTCGATAATCCCAAACCCTTTAATTTAAGTGCCCGGGAATCACAGAGGTTGAAAGCAGACCTTCAGCGAATCGCTCGCTGAAATCACCCAAAGGTGAATTTTGGCATCCTCTTTAAATTCCGATTTACCACCCGCCCTTTTGGTTCCGGTGTGCTAACTAAAAATCCCCACCAAAAAAACCGGAAGAATTCCCCCGGTTTTTTAAGATATGAAATAGTTAAAGGCGGGCTACTTTTTGGCGAGGAGCTTGGCGACGACGGCCTCGACTTCTTTTTTGCCATAAGTGTGGCCTTCGATCGTATCGACGAGCTTACCGCTCTTGTCCTTGGCGATGATACCATGGCCCTTGAGCTTGGCCTTTTTGATTTCTTCTTTGCTCTTGCCAGTTCCGACGAGGACGTTCTTGAAGGTGATTTCTTTTCCCTTTGTCTTTTTGAGATCATTCACGATGACCGAAATTTTTGCACAAAGCGGTCATCCGTCGAAATAATAATAGGTGAGCATAGGAATCTTGGCCTCGGCGGTAGCTTTCGCCACAGGAGCCTTGGGCTCGTCTGCGGAAGCAGTATTCATTAGGAGAATGGGCGCGATAGCTGCGACCATCCAGGCGATTGGTTTTTTCATCGTGAAAACACTAGCGAGTAGGATCTTCATGGCAAGCCAATGCCACACGACTCCGATTCAGCCCCTTCACCCTAGGCCAAAAGATCTTTCACGATCTTACCATGAACATCAGTGAGGCGGTAATCACGGCCCTGAAAGCGGTAGGTGAGCTTTTCGTGGTCAAATCCAAGGAGATGCATCCAAGTTGCCTGTAAATCATGGACGTGGACTTTGTCGCGGGCCACCGAAAAACCGAGATCATCAGAGGCACCGTGGGTGTATCCCCCTTTCACTCCCCCACCAGCCATGACCATGGTGTAACAATCAGGAAAGTGATCGCGGCCTAGGACCTTGCCTTTGGCCGTCCGGCCTTCACGGAAGGGAGTTCGCCCAAATTCTCCGCCGAGAATAATAAGGGTGTCTTCAAAAAGTCCACGCTCCTTGAGGTCATTGATCAAGGCCGCGATGGGTTTATCCATGGTGGCGCATTTGTTGGTGAGTCCATCGCGGATGTCTTCCTTGGGGTTGGTGCCGTGGAAGTCCCAGCCCCAGTCAAAGAGCTGAACGAAACGGACGCCATCTTCGGCGAGGCGTCGCGCGAGAAGGCAGTTGTTGGCGAAGCTCGAGGCACCGGGTTGCGCGCCGTAGGATTCGAGGGTCGTCTTCGATTCCTTAGAAATATCCATGACCTCGGGGACTGACATTTGCATACGGAACGCAAGCTCATATTGCGCCATCCGGGTAAGGGTTTCAGGATGGGCAAAATCTTTGGAAGCGGCCTCATTGAGATCACGGAGAGCATCAAGGCTGGAGCGACGCAGGCTACGATCCATGCCCGGAGGGTCACTGACATAAAGAACAGGATCTCCTTTTGAACGACACTGCACGCCTTGATGGACAGATGGAATAAACCCCGAACCGAAGGAACTCTTCCCGCCATTCGGTTGCACTCCACTCGAGATCAGGACCACGTATCCGGGCAGGTTTTGGTTTTCCGAACCCAGCCCGTAAGTGGTCCAAGCCCCAAAGGTGGGTCGACCCGGTTGCTGGAAACCAGTGTGCACAAAAAGCTCGGCGGGAGCGTGATTAAAATGATCAGTGGTCATCGAGTTGATGATGCAGAGATCATCAGCCACGCCGTGCAGGTGCGGAATGGCGTCAGACATCCAGAGCCCGTTCTTGCCATACTGCTTGAAAGTGCGAGGGCTCCCCATGAGCTTGGGGGTGCCTGAGGTGAAAGCAAACTTCTTTCCCTTGATGTATTCGTCCGGGCATTCCTGGCCGTCGCGTTTTACGAGCTCGGGCTTGTGATCCCACATATCGAGATGGGGCGGTGATCCGGTGAGGTGAAGGTAGATCACGCGCTTTGCCTTGGGTGCGAAGTGCGGAAGTTTGGGCAGGAGAGGATTATCCGGGGCTTCCAGACCCATCGCATCGGTCGCGAGCATCTCGCTAAGTGCGACCCCGCCAAGCCCCATGGAGCATTGTTTGAAAAAGTGCCGCCGCGTTTTGTATTGGAGGCTTTCTAGCTGTGGATTCATACCGAGAAAAATAGTGGGAAGTGGAAAAGAAGCTTTTAGCGCTTCATCAGCGTTTCATCGAGATTAAGGAGAATGTTGGCGACTACTGTAAGGGAAGCAAGTTCCACGACATCGCCGCCTCGGGGAACGGGGCCAATGGGATTAGTCGCCATCTCTCCAGCCAACTTCAAATCGTCAGCGTAGGTGGCGCGAGTGGATTGATATAAAGCTACGAGGCGATTGATCTCAATCTCTTTGGGGGGACGAGCGAGACAGAGCTGGAAGCCATACTCGATCTTAACGGTGACGCTATCTTCCAGCGCAGCCATACGACGAGCGAGGGCTTGAGACGCCTCAATATATACGGGATCATTCAAGGTCACGAGCGCTTGCAGCGGCGTGTTGGTGCTGCCGCGTCGCACGGTGCAGACTTCACGGTTGGGTGCGCCAAAGGTGGCCATCGAGGGATAAGGACTAGAGCGACGCCAGCTAGTATAAAGGCCACGGCGAAACTTATCCTCGCCCGAACTTGTCTTCCAGTCGGTTCCACTTCCAAAAGCTGCTTTCAGTCCCAAGTTAGGCTGTGGAGGACGAACGGGAGCCCCATACATTTTAGAACTCAATAACCCGGAGACCGCGAGAGCCTGATCACGGATCATTTCAGCAGTGAGTCGAACCCGCGGACCACGAGAGAAAAGACGATTGTCGGGATCTCGGGCGGCCATTTCATCGGTGACGTGTGAATTTTGCCGGTAGACTGAGGAGGACACAAGAAGGCGGAGGAATTTCTTAATATCCCATCCCCCGTCCATGAACTCGACCGCGAGCCAGTCGAGGAGTTCGGGATGAGAAGGCCGCTCGCCCTGCGAGCCAAATTCCTCGCTAGTCAGAACAATTCCCACGCTGAACAGATTTTCCCAAAAACGATTAGCAACCACGCGGGCAGTGAGAGGATTATTACGGTCCACCAACCACTTCGCCATGGCGAGCCGGTCGCGATTCATGCCCTCGGGAAGCGCGCCGAATACTTCAGGAACCCCAGGTCCCACCTCTTCACCGAGGCTAAGGTAATTCCCACGAAGTTGGATGTGGGTCTTACGATGCTTGGCCTTGGGCAGGTCACGCATGATGGGAACCGAAGTGAGAGGCTTCACGGTAGCTAGTTGCTTTTTGAGATCCGCAAGCTTCTTGGTGTGAGCAATTACGATGGGATTGATCTTACTATGAACGGCAGTCAATTGGCCCTTTTCAGCGACACTGCGCTTGGCGGCGGGCTTATTAAGAATCGCAATCATCTCGGGGGAAAGCGCAATGGAGGGATTTGCCGAATCGGTAACCTGAATGCGGAAGCGACCAAGAGCATGACCAGGGTAGCGTTGCAGAAGTTTGAGTTCGAGGTCCCGCCCATCGAGCGGTTTATCCAACTCCAAGACGATATAATGATCCTTGCCCACCGCTCCGCCAACCGCCCAGCCGGAATCTTTGCCAGCATTGCCATCAATCGCAGAGGCCGCCCCGAACTTGCTCTGGTCATAGGTCGACTTGGCATTGACGAAGGAAGCTTTGCTCTTGCCGCTGCTGAGTTCAATTTCATTGATGACGAAGTTTCCATTTCGGCCGGGACCACCGCTACCTAGCTTATCATAAGCGAGAGCCTCGATCTTGATTGCGGTGATCTTCTTCAGCTGACTCTTGGAAGCGATAATGTAGTCATCGATTCCGGCAGTCTTACCACTCACGAGGATAGAGCCGTCAGAACCTGACTTAAACGTCGCACCGGAACTCGCAATCATTTTTCCCGGCGAAAGAACCTGCCAACGGCCCGCGCTCACCTTCAAATCGGCCTCCCATTTCGTAAAGGCCTTGAGATCAGGCTTAGTGGCAGTTTCTATTTCCTTCTCTAGCTTGGCGATCTCGGCGGATACGTTAGCGGCTTGTTCCTTATTCCGGTCCCCCATTACCTGGATGATAGGCGCTTCATTGCCACGGTCGGCATCTTCCGACTGATTAAAGATGGCAAACATCTGAAAATACTCGGCATGAGTGATGGGGTCATATTTGTGGGTGTGACACTGGGCACAAGCTGCCGTGGTGCCCATCCAGGTCGCCATGGTGGTATTGACGCGATCTACAACCGCTGCGTTTCGAAATTCCTCATCGCTCGTGCCGCCTTCGTTGTTCGTCTTAGTATTTCGATGGAAAGCGGTAGCAATCAGTTGGCCCTCAGTGGGCTTCGGAAGTAGGTCACCAGCAATTTGCTCCAAGGTGAATTGATCGAAAGGCATGTTTGCATTGAAGGCGCGAATCACCCAGTCCCGGTAGGCCCAGATGGTGCGGCCGGGGTCATCCGCATAACCCGCGGAGTCAGCATAGCGGGCAAGATCCAGCCACATGCGCGCCCAGTGTTCACCGAAAGCTGGCTTGGCGAGGAGACGGTCGACCAACTTTTCGTATGCCTCAGCACTCTGATCGGCGAGGAATGCATCGACCTCCTCCCTGGTGGGCGGAAGCCCAGTGAGATCGAGAGCCACACGTCGAATCAAGGTGTGACGATCAGCTTCCTTGCTAGGCGTAAGACCTTCTTTCTTGAGTCGGTCGAGAATATAGGCATCGATGGGATTACGAACTGTCATGATGGTCTCATCGACCCGGGGAACCTCAGCTCGAACGGGCTTCGTGTATGACCAGTGGACTTCGTATTCCGCTCCTTCTTCGATCCACCGCTTAAAAAGTTCGATTTGTTCCTTTGTAAATCTCTCACCCTTGCCCGGAGGCGGCATCATTTCGTCCTCGTCGTCGGTAACAATACGATAGATCAACTCACTGTCCTCGATATTTCCGGGGGAAATAGCGGTAAATCCCTTGTGCTCTTTCGTGGCCCCTTCACGAATATCAAGTCGAAGCTTAGCCTTACGATCCTCTCCGTCTGGACCGTGACAGCGATAACACCTGTTGGACAACAAGGGGCGGATTTCGTCATTAAAACTGACCTTCGCACTAAGAGCGGGAAGACAGAAAATGAGAGCAAGAATGAAACGAATAAACATCAGAAATTGTCTTATGATCCTAAGTTAAGGATTACGTCTATCCAACCTCAGATCTTGCTCTGATAACATTGAATTTTTGAGGATTGAAACGACCTCTCGCTTTTCGACGTAGTGGAGACAATGACGTTTTTGAAAAACACGATCTTAGTCTTAAGCCTTTTAGCGAACAGCTCCGCAGGCGAGTGGCCGGGATGGCGCGGCCCAACCGGAGATGGCGTGGTTCCCGACGAAAAAGCTCCACTAGAGTGGTCGACCGAAAAGGATGTAAAATGGAAAGTTAAGATTCCTGGCAAGGGACACGCTTCACCGGTCATTTGGGGCGATGAGCTCTTTTTGGTTTCGGCCGACGAAGAATCAGGAGAACGACTACTCATGTGCCTCAGTATCAAGACGGGAAAGACCGTCTGGAAGAAAACGGTGCTCGAATCACCCATCGAAAAAGTGCACCGCAAAAACAGTCGGGCTTCGAGCACTCCAGTGACCGATGGTGAATCGATTTTCGTAAGCTTCCTCGATCAAGAAAAGATGTTTATTGCAGCTTACGATTTTGACGGAAAGAAACTCTGGGAAAAACGGCCTGGTATTTTTTCAAGTGTCCACGGTTACTGTTCCAGCCCAGTCCTTTGGAAAGACAAGGTGATCATTAACGGTGACCACGACGGAAACGCCTACATCGTGGCTCTCAATAAGAAAACTGGTAGCGAAGCATGGAAAACGCCACGACCCAACAAGACGCGAAGTTATTGCACCCCCTTGATCCGAACCATCGGTGGAAGAAACCAACTCATACTCTCGGGGAGCAAAAGCGTGGCTTCTTACGATCCCGACACCGGCGAGCAACACTGGGTCATCGACGGTCCCACCGATCAATTTGTAGCCTCATTGGTTTACGATGAAAAATACCTCTATATGACGTGTGGATTTCCCAGCAAACACATGATGGCGATTGACCCCTCCGGCAGCGGGAATGTCACCGATACTCATGTGATCTGGCATACCCGCAAGAACCCATCCTACGTTCCCAGTCCGGTAGTGGTAAACGGTTACTACCTCGCAGTTTCCGATTCGGGGACGGCGACCTGTTGGAAAGCTCAAGAAGGTAAATTACTCTGGAAGCAGAAACTTGGGCGCGAGCATTCAGCCTCACTCGTAGTGCTACGAGGTCATGTTGTTTTTGGATCCGAAAAGGGACTAATCACAGTGGTTAAACCCGGTAAGGAATTTCAGGAAGTGGCGAAGATGGAACTGAGTGAACCACTTTGGGCTTCACCGGTTATTACGGGTGGACATTGGTTTCTTCGTGGTGAAGAGCACCTTTTTTGTATTGGAAAAAGAGATTAGACCACCACCCCGGAAGCGTTACGAGCAGTCAGGAATCACTGCCCCTCTTATTCGGCAGCTTCGTCAGGAAGAAGAACCTCCCGTGGCTTCGCCCCATCTGACGGTCCCACGATGCCACGGGCTTCCAAAATATCAATCATGCGGGCGGCACGGGTGTAGCCCAGACGGAGGCGGCGCTGTAGAAGCGAGGTGCTAGCCTTCCCTTCAGCACGAAGAACTTCCATACAGCGCTCAAGTGCTTCCTCGTCAGCATCCGAGATCTCCTCGCCACCACCATCGCCACCAGACCCACCGCTCTCGATGACTTTCTGGATGCTCTCTTCAAACCGCTGCTCGGTCTGGTTGGCACAGAAGTTGACGATTTGCTCGACCTCTTCATCTGAAACAAAGGCACCCTGAGCACGTTCCAATTTAGCCGAACCCGGAGGCAGGAAGAGCATATCACCCTTACCCACCAATTTCTCAGCGCCTTTATTATCGAGAATCACACGACTATCGAGTGAGGAAGAAACCTGGAAAGCAATGCGGCTTGGAATGTTCGCCTTAATGATGCCCGTGACAACATCGGCACGTGGAGTTTGAGTTGCCACGATTAAGTGGATACCGGCAGCTCGAGCCTTCTGGGCAATCCGGGCAATCGCTCCCTCAACATCCGCCGGAGCGGTCTGCATGAGGTCAGCGAGCTCATCAATAATGACAACGATGTAAGGAAAACGATCCGGCACTTCGAGATCGTCCTCATGAACTTCATCATCCTCCGAAGCAATGGGCCCAAGATCTCCGTCTTCGAAAGCTTCCGCCATGGACTCGACCGCTTCTTCGTCCACGATTGAATCGACTTCTTCCTGCTCCTCCGGCGTGAGGACTTCTTCCTCGGAACGGACTCGGCTGTTAAAGCTGTCGAAGTTTCTTACTCCAAGTTTTGCAAAAATCTTGTAGCGACGCTCCATCTCGTTGACGCACCAATTCAAAGCTCCAACAACTCTCTTGGGATCAGTCACAACCGGCACCACAAGATGGGGCAACTTGGCGTAAACCTGCATTTCCACGACCTTTGGGTCGATCATGATGAAGCGAAGTTCGTCGGGACCAAACTTGTAAAGAATACTTGTGATGATCGAGTTGATACAAACTGACTTACCCGCGCCGGTCGCGCCGGCCACGAGACAATGGGGCATCGCAGCGAGATCCCCCACCACGGTGTTTCCGTAAACATCCTTCCCAAGCGCGAGAGGAATCTTTCGCTTGGAGCTGCGAAAAGATTCGTCCTGAAGTAGTTCACGAAGCGCAACCGCCACCCGGTCATCGTTGGCAATCTCGATACCCACCGTATCCTTACCTGGAATCGGAGCGAGAATATTGATTCGCTCGGCCTTCGTTGCACGAGCAAGGTCAGCCTCAAGTTGGGTAATGCGACTCACCCGCAAACCAATAGCCGGGTAGATTTCATAACGCGTGATGGTGGGGCCACGAGTGATATCTCCGGCTGTGACCTCGACGCCAAAAGCGCGACAGGTCTCGATGATCATTGTTTGGGTCGCGAGAAGTTCTTCACTGAAGTCTTCTGGCTCGACATCATTTTCTTCGTCAAATTCAAGAAGATCAAATCCGGGCAACTCATAATTCTCAAACCCCTCAGTGCTCAGCCCGGTATGAGCCGACTTCTTACGCTCAAAAGGCCGAGCTCCAGCGAGAGGAGCGACCTTTTTCTGGGATGAATCAATAATCTGCGGTGTTGGGATCTGCCTTAATTGAAGGACGGCCTGACCATCTTCCTCAACACTGGATTCTGAACCAAGAGTTAGATTTGTGTCGGTTTGGCCCTTCTTGCGCTTGGCACGTTTTTTGGCGGGTGCAGGTGGAGCCGGTCTGGCAGCCCGCTTCGCGCGTGAGTTGGAAATGAATCCACCAACCGTTGCCAAAGAGGCGCGGGCAAAGGCAACCGGATGCCATCCGGTTAAAAGAATCATACTGGCAAGATAAACTCCCAACAAGACGATGGCCGAGCCCAACGGACCAAGCAGGCTTTTAAAGACAAAATTACCAAGACCCTCGCCAATCGCGCCACCAGGCCAATTTCCAAAGTGAACGCTTCCAAAAATCTCAAGGACGCTAAAAAGAGCCGCACTCGCAAACATCAGCGAGCCGAAACCGAGCAGCGTGTGAAGACCCAGACGGCTCTTAAACCATGCCACTACAAAACCCAGCCAGATCGTTCCAACGGCAAGCAAATAGGCCGCAGCTCCAAAAAGAGCAATAAAGACAAATCCGATCAAAGCACCCACCGGGCCGATTAGATTCTGGGTATCGCGCGACTCTACCCCTTCCGGAGCAAAGCTGCCGAAGAACTTCCAGTCCACGAAGTCGACAGTGGTGAATCTGATTAAAGAGCCGAAAATCAATAATCCCATCAAGATTAACCCGATCCCAATCAACTCCTGGCCACCCTCTTTCTTCAGCACCGCGTGCTGCCTCCTCGGCTTTTTTTGCTTGGCCATGATCTTAAACGGAGACACTCAATTCCCCTGTGAGAACTAATTTCACATAAGAACGGTCGATCAGGCAAGAAGGAACTTAAAGGTATCTGCATAGTCTGGATTTCTTAAATAATCACTCACATCGCAGTTTTCTTGTCGAAATGACCCCTTCAGCGCATTTTTCGGGGATGGAACCAATTTCATTCTCGCCGATTTACATGACTCGCGTGTGGGGAGGTCGCTCGTTGGAAACGATCTACCAGCGAAACCTACCGGATGATCAGCCTTACGGGGAATCGTGGGAAATCAGCGATCGTTCTGATGAACAATCCATCGTTTCGTCTGGTTCTTACGCCGGAAAATCACTCCATGATCTCTGGACCAATCACCGCGAGAAAATCTTTGGCAAAGGATTCACTGGAGACCGTTTCCCGCTCCTCATCAAAATTCTTGATGCTCGCGACGATCTCTCTATCCAGGTCCACCCTCCTGAGAACCTCGCCCGTGAATTAGGGGGCGAACCAAAAACCGAGATGTGGTATATCGCCGACTGCGATCCCGGAGCGAAACTTTACATCGGCCTAAAAGATGAGTGCACACGTGAATCATTTGAGCAGTCCCTCTCCGAGGGATCAGTAGAAGAGCAAGTTCACGCAGTCAGCCCTGAACCGGGCGAGTCCATTTTTATTCCATCAGGTCGGCTACACGCAATCGGTGCGGGCTTCCTCATTTACGAAATCCAGCAAAACTCAGACACCACTTACCGAGTTTTTGATTGGAATCGCGTCGGTCTCAACGGCGCTCCACGAGACCTTCACATTGACGAATCTATGGCTTCCATCGACTTCAATGATTTCGAACCTGGAATGGATCAACCGGCTGGCGACTCACTCGCATCCTGCGAATACTTTGTGGTCCAGCGTCATCAGCTTTCGAAGTCCGAAGTAATAATCAACACAAACGATTCTTTCTCAATCATCACAGTTATTTCAGGTGAAGTCTGCACTCGCGCAGGGCGAGTTTTTAAAACCGGCGACTTCCTAATTTTGCCAAGAAACGCCAGTCCTCTGACCGTTGAAGCGGACTGTCAAATACTGCGCACGACCCTTCCCGGTAATTAACCTTAGTCAAGGTCACCTTACATGATCGCGCTTTTTTTAGCGCCATTTCCCGGCATCTACGGAAGTGGCACCGATGACTACTAAATCCACCAAAGCGGGATGAAAGCAGGACAAACCGCTGCTTATCGTCAAGGAGCCTTCTTTCCCTTTTCCAAGCGAAATCTAAGTCAAAATATTCTTAATGACTTTCACGCCTGGTTCGACACCAGTGAGACGCATATCCAACCCCTGAAACTTATAGCTGAACTTCTGATGATCAATTCCCAGCTGATGGAGCATTGTGGCATGTAGATCATGCACTGTAACCACATCTTCGACCGCGTTATAGCCGAAGTCATCAGTAGCTCCATGGGTCACCCCCCCTTTGATTCCACCTCCGGCCATCCAGAGGGAAAAGCCCTTAATGTGATGATCTCGGCCTGGATTGTTGCCGCCTCCTTGTGACATCGGCGTGCGGCCAAACTCCCCGCCCCAAATCACCAAGGTATCATCGAGCATTCCCCGTTGTTTTAAATCCTGCACGAGAGCCCAGCTCGCGCGATCCACCAATTTCGCGGTCCCTGCCACTCCATTCTTCACGCCACCATGGTGATCCCATCCACGATGGTACAACTGAATAAAACGCACTCCACGTTCCGCAAGACGTCGGGCCAGCAAACAGTTACTCGCAAAAGAACCATCGCCGGGTTTCGCGCCATACATTTCAAGAGTATCCTTTGACTCCCCTTTTAAATCGACCAACTCCGGCACACTCGCCTGCATTCGAAATGCCATTTCATATTGCGCAATTTTAGTCGCAATTTCAGGATCATCAGCGAGGCCGTTACGGATCGAATTTAAGCCTTTTACAGCATCAATCACTTCGCGTTGATCTGCACGGCCCACTCCCTTTGGGTTGCCAACATAGAGCACCGGATCTCCTTTGGAGTGAAAATGAACTCCTTGATATTTGCTTGGCAAAAACCCGCTGTGCCACTGACGTGAGGCGATAGGCTGGCTCTGGCCACCGCCCACGGAGGTCAGAACAACGAATCCAGGAAGATCTTTAGTCTCGCTACCGAGGCCGTATTGAATCCATGAACCCATACACGGACGACCAGAAATCTGAGTCCCGGAATTCATAAAAGTATGAGCTGGATCGTGATTGATCTGCTTCGTCGTCATCGATCTTACAATCGCGATGTCGTCCGCCATTTTCCCGATAAACGGAAGCTGCGAGGAAATCTCCTGCCCCGACTGACCGTGCTTAATAAAGTCCCATTGTGGACCAAGACACTTCAAAGCCTTGCCCTGCAACTGAGCGATTGGCTGCCCTTTGGTAATCGATTCAGGCATGGGCTGACCATGCATCTTAGCAAGAGTCGGCTTGTGATCGAGCGTCTCAAGATGGGATGGCCCACCCGCCATGCAGAGGAAAATGACACGCTTGGCCTTAGGATTCCCCGCCATCTTGATATCTTCCGGAATCCCCTCGGCAAAAAGCTGACGCTGAAACGCGAGCGCCCCGATTCCTACCGTAGCTTGATTTAGAAAGGTTCGTCTGTTTGTCGTGTCGATCATGGCGTCTAGAATCGTGAGGTTGTTTCGTAAGCATTAAGAATGGCCCGGCCAACCTGCCCCCAGGCTGCCGCTTCGTGGGCAGGAACATTCGCGGTCGCTGGCCACTTTCCAGTGGAAAGAAAAGCGACGGCCGCTTCAGGATCATCGTTAAACTTCTTCAGTTGCGACTGATAAACTTTCGCCAGAAGCTCAACCTCTTCAGAGGTCCCCTTTCGCGATAATGCCTCAGTCAGGCCCCATGCTATTTTCTCTGAAGCCGTCCCCTCGTGCTCCGCCATTCGCGCTCCAAATACTCGCGAGGCTTCCACAAAGATTGGATCGTTCAACATCGCCAGCGCCTGTTGGGGAATATTCGACCTTGAACGCTCGGCAGTGCATTCCTCGCGACTCGTAGCATCAAAGGCAACCATCGAAGGATGGGGAAAAGTTCGGCATCGGAAAGTATACACCGAGCGTCGATAGAGATCATCTCCTTCGCTCGCCTTCCAAACTTTCCTTGGGAAATTCAAGTGCTGCCAAAACCCAGCCGGCTGATAGGGCTTCACACTTCCACCGCCCAACTTCTTATCATTGAGAAGATCAGAAATCTTAAGTGCACCATCGCGAACGAATTCAGCATCCACCCGCCAGCGGCCCTGCCGGGCAAGCAGATTATTCGAAGGATCTTTTTCACGTGAAAATGAATTCACTCCAGACTGCTGAAGATAAACTTGGCTGGAGACTATTTTCCTCACCATTCGCTTCATATCCCATCCTCCCTCACGGAAATCAGCCGCCAACCAATCGAGCAATTTGGGATGCGTCGGCACCTCACCCTGACCACCCAAGTCGATGACATTGGGAGATAGCCCGCGGCCAAAGAACAAACGCCAAACTCGGTTTATCGTCGACCGAGCGGCAAGAGGATTATCCTTGTGCAAAATCCAATTCGCCAAATCAAGACGGTTTGCCCGGCCTTCCACCTTCCACATCTCCTTTTGTAGAAACTCAGGCACCGCAGGTTGAACGACTTCGCCTGAGTCATCCATCCAGTTTCCTCGCGGCAGAATCCGTGTTACTCGGGGTTTCTCTAGTGCCTCGGAGACCAGCATCTTGCGCATCCCGCCTTCAGTTTTTTTCAACTCTTCCTCGAGCGATCGAAGTTTCGATTTTTGAGCAAGAATCTCGGGAGCAATCGAGAGATAGTAATTTCTTAAGACCTCATTCTGTTTCGGAGTCCTTTTGGAACTCTCGAAAGCTTCGACAACTTCGGAAGCTGGCCCAAGTGGATCTTCCAGATCAGCATGACCCGCAGCCGTCATCGAAAGAGAAAACCGTGCGATACTGTGAGATTCGTACGGTGATTGATAATGCAAGGTCACATCCAGGGCGTCGTCCCCTTTGAGCTCAATTATCTTTTCGAGAACAAAGGCCGCACGACGAGTTCCCTTCCTCCCTTCCGGCATGTTTGCGCCAACAGCCCAACCTGTCTTCTGATTCCCATCAAACGCAGCTTTCGCAGGGAAATTGGGCTGCTCCACATCAGCTTTAACCGAGGAAACTTTTAGCTTCTTCCCCTTGTTTTTAATCTCAATTTCAGTGAGGACAAAATTTCCATTCCCTCGTGAAAAACCATCCTTCACTGAAAAACTTTCGTGCGTCAGAGCCTCCAGTTTAATCGCCGAAACCTTTCCGGGAGAAGACATTTTAAAGGAATAAGTTGCGGTAGCTGCGATCTTTCCACCTTCTAAAACTGTCCCGTCATCTAGCACCTTTAATGTCATACCCTCTGGCGTCTTAAAATCACTAAACTTTACTGGACGCCATACCGAGCGCCCCAATTCAGCTCCGGCAAGCCACGTCTTCATTCCAGCGGAAAGCTCCGCTTTAAAATCAGCATCATCTTTTAGGAGTTTCTCCACCTTCCCGTTTTCGAGCGCCTTTTTGAGTTCGGTAATGCGCGCCTCTTCCTCAGCCCCTGGCACTGACAAATTCGGCCGACGTTTCCCAATTCCGTTCTCACTGATATCATCAAAAAAGGCAGCCATCGAGTAGAAGTCGCGCGCGGTAAACGGATCATATTTGTGATCGTGGCACTGGGCACACCCCAGAGTTGAGCCAAGCCAGACCTCCGAAACATTTCTCACTCGATCAGCCGCATAGATGGCGCGATATTCCTTATCTTGGGCTCCTCCTTCTTCGGTGGTTTGGAGAAGTCGGTTGTAGCCCGAGGCAACCTTCTGTTCCAAGCTGGCATTTGGCAAAAGATCACCCGCAAGTTGCTCGATCGTAAAATCCGTAAAAGGCTTATTTTCATTGAAGGCATTGATGACGTAGTCGCGGTATGGCGAGACCATCATCGGGTTGTCGCTGTGATACCCAATAGTGTCTGCATAACGAACTAAATCGAGCCACCACACCGCCATGCGCTCGCCGTATTTTGGATCCGCCAAAAAACGATCAACCAACATGCCCCAAGCATCGGGAGATTTGTCCCTTAAAAATTCTTCCCGCTCCTGAGCCGAAGGCGGAATGCCTCGTAGATCCCATGAAAGTCGGCGTAGCAAAACCTCCTTCGCGGCGGGCTTGCTTCCTTGGACTCCAGCAGCCTTCCACTTTTGGGTCACGAAATGATCAATCTCCTTCCCTCCCGGAGCCTCGGCTTTCTTGATTTCCTCATAGGCCCAATGCTCCTGATACCCGGCGCCTTGTTCGATCCACTTTCTGAGCGTTTCAATTTCCTCAGGGTTCAAAGTTTTGTGAGACTCCGGAGGAGGCATCACCTCTTTTTTCTTTTTGCTGGTGATTCTCAGATAGAGCTCCGATTCCTTTACCTTGCCCGGGACCACCGCAGAATATCCGCCCAAATTTCCATAAGCACCCTCAGGCGTATCCAATCTCAAATCCGCTTCACGGGTCTCCGGATCAAAGCCATGGCAGAAGAAGCATTTGTCTGAAAGAATGGGGCGAACATCTCGCTGAAAGTCAACCTTCTCCTCCGCCGCAACGGCAAAGCCAATTGATAAAACTGCAATCCAAGCGATCTTCACCATCACTCTACGGAAATTTTACGATAATTTCTCAAAATCTCGTCACAATTTGCCCGATTTTCGCGGGGACCATCGATAGCCTTGGCAACCAGTGACTTTTTGGTTACCTCGACCTATCAAGATTTGCGACGTCATCTTCACCGCCATCGATTTCGAATCCGCTGGCACAGCCAAAGGAAAGACCGATTCTCCTGTGCAAGTCGGGCTCGCAACCTGGTCGTCTGAGGAAGACATCCACGAGCTTTTCGTTTCCTTCCTTCATTGCGACCAAAACATCACCTGGGCCGCGCAAAAGGTTCACGGTATCACCACCACCGACCTCCGCGACGCCCCATCGCTCTTATCGCTTTGGCCCGTTTTGAAAAAACAACTGGGCCGTGGCCCAATCGTTGCCCATGGCCACGGAACAGAGAAACGATTTCTGCGTGCCTTCCCAGGCCACCCCTTCGGACCTTGGATCGACACTCTCCAACTGGCCCGAGCCGCCTGGCCCAACGAAAAGTCCCACTCTCTCGGAGATCTCTGCACCTCGTTGGGACTGAACGATTTCAGTCAGCATGCCCCCGAAAAAACCTGGCACGATGCTCTTTACGATTCGCTTGCCTCGCTCGCCCTTCTCAAGCACCTTATCTCGCAACAAAATCTCGCAGAACTCCCTGTCGAGGTTCTACTCCGACCGGACACATCCGTCTGGCACCGCTCCCGTCATCAATGAACACCGTTCACGTCAATCTAGGCTCCCGCTCTTACGAAATCCTCGTCGCTCCAGGCCTCCTCGCCGAAACCGGTTCGCGCATTCAGGGCGCCGGACTCACCGGCATGGCTGCCATCATCACCGACAACAATGTCGCCCCGCATTTCCTGGAACGCGTCAAGACCTCGCTCCTCGAGATAGGATACAACTTTTCCTCCCACATCTTCCCTGCAGGCGAAGCCTCGAAATCGATGGCTCAAGTCGAAAGCCTGAGCCGCGAACTGATTCAGGCGGGGCACAACCGTTCTTCCTTCGTCATCGCTCTCGGCGGCGGAGTGACCGGTGATCTCGCAGGCTTTGTCGCCTCTATTTTTTATCGAGGCATTCCCTTCGTCCAAATCCCCACCACCATTGTCTCGCAGGTTGATTCAGCGGTCGGAGGCAAGACCGGCGTCAATGCACCCGAAGGAAAAAACCTCATCGGAGCCTTTCACCAACCCAGACTCGTCCTCACCGATCCCGAAACTCTCCTCACCCTCCCCGGCCGCGAGTTTCGGGAAGGCTTTGCTGAAGTCATCAAACATGCCGCGATCCGTGACGAGGCCATGTTTGCCGACCTTGAAGCTCTCGATCCACTGGACCAAAATATCCCGTCCGAGTTGATCGCTCGTAACGTCGCTATCAAAGCCCGCGTCGTCGAGGAAGATGAAGAAGAAACCTCCGGGACCCGCGCCCTCCTCAATTTCGGCCACACCATTGGTCATGGCATCGAGGCCTCGGTCCCCTATGGCACCCTTCTTCATGGAGAAGCGATCTCGCTCGGAATCCGCGCCGCACTCACACTTTCCGAAAGGCACGCCGGTCTCGCCCCCGAAGCGAGCCAGCGCATCCTCGACCTCCTCACCCATTACCAACTTCCTCTCATCCTCAGCGACGACATTTCCACCGATCTCGTCATGAAAAAACTCTCCCGGGACAAAAAATTCTCCGGTGGAGAAAAAACATTTGTACTTCTCGACCGTCCCGGAAACGGGATCACTTGTAATAGTATTCCGTTCGAGGAGATAGCCCCCACCATCGACTCCCTTCGCTCATGAAGATTCTAGTCCATACTGGCGGCGTCTTCCAAACCAACGGCTACATCCTTGCAGAGGATAATGGCACTTGTATCGTCATCGATGCCCCAGCTGAAATCGCTGATTTTCTGGGTCAAAACTCCCTCCGGGCTACCCACCTTCTCCTCACCCACCAACATCTTGACCACATTGAGGATGCCGCAAAACTGAGATCTAGTGGAGCCCGAGTGATGGCCTATCAGGACTACGCTCCGGAAATCATTATGGAGAAGCGCCTTCAGGAGATGGGCCTGCCCGTCGTGGCATCACCCTTTGAAGTCGACGAAGTGATCGGCGACAGTCCCACTCTCAGAATCGGTGACTACAGCTTCGAGATTCATCATGTTCCCGGCCACTCGCCCGACTCAATCTCCTTTTATCTGAGCTCGGAATCCTTCCTTTTTTCCGGAGATGCCTTGTTTAATGGGAGCATTGGCCGAACCGACCTTCCCGGAGGGAATCACGAGCAACTCCTCGACTCTATCCGCCAGAAACTCTATTCTTTCCCCGACGAAACGGCAGTTTTCCCCGGACATGGTCCACGAACCAGCATTGGACGGGAAAAGCAAACTAATCCATTTTGTCCTAACACCTAGACGACCCAAAGCATGATCCAACGCCTCACCCTAACCCTGCTGGCCTGTGTAATCGCCGTTCCTAGCGCCGCTGCAATGGGGAAACGTCCCGAAAAAAATAGCCTTAGCTTTCACCTGCAGGGAGACCAATCCGATGGGCCCAAAATGGTTTTCCCACTGCCCATGGGAAACAAAAAGCGCTTCTTCCGAAAAAGCCCAGTCACTTTCAACAAGGAAATCGTCTCGCTTAAGCACTTCATCACCGAAGATGGAACTTACGGTGCAACTTTCTCTTTCAATAAAGCTGCCGCCGGACGAATTGCCGCCATTACCACAGCCAATCAGGACAAATGGCTCGTCGCCATGCTCAATGGGCGCCCCGTAGACGCTGTCTTCATCGACAAACCTGTTGGGGACGGAAGACTCGTCATCTGGCGCGGAATCAAGCAGGTCGAAATCATTCGCTTTGAATACGCCATGCCCATCACGGGAGAAACAAGCAAGCAGTGGAAAAAGAGAATCAAAGGTCACGAAGAACAACGCAAAACCGCTCAAAAAGAAGCAAAAGAAGCACAAAACGAACGGAACCGCCGCCGAAACAACTAACGATGAAATTGCTCGGGATTCTCCTCCTCCTCCCTCTGGCCCTCACAGCCGCCGAACCGCTCAAGCTGGTTCTCCCCACTGACAATCGGGCCATCTTTGATGGAAAACCCGAGGATTTCTACATGTATATCCTCAGATACTCAGGAACCAAGGCATCCCAACACTGGACTGCCGGTCAATACGGATTTGTTCGTACGATTATTGATACTGAAAAAGAGGGACCCATCGCTACAAAGTTCCACGAAGGGCTCGATATCAAACCGACGAAACGGGATCGCAGCGGAAACCCTCTTGATGAAGTCCGTGCTATTGCAGATGGTACGATCGTTTACATCAACAACAGCGCAGGCGGGAGCACCTACGGTAGATATATGGTTATTAAACACGACTGGGACTGCGGCCCCTTTTTCAGTCTTTACGCTCACCTTTCACGGGTTAATGCAAAGGTAGGTGACAAAGTCATCGGCGGATCTCCAATCGCTATCATGGGCTATACCGGAGCTGGCATCAACCGAACCCGGGCCCACCTCCACCTAGAACTCTGCATGCTCTCGACCAAAAACTTTGCCGACTGGATTGGGACGAAAGCACCCCACGGAATCTACGACGGACGGAACCTCATTGGTATCGATGTCGCCTCTCTCTTTCTGGCAACAAAAGAAAGTGACAAGGTAACAATGCCTAGGTTTCTTGAGAGTGCTTCACCCTACTTTAAAGTAGCAATCCCACGAAAAAACGAACTGGAAATCACCAAACGATATCCTTGGCTAAAAAAAGGAGATCATGATTCCGATAGTCCATCTTTGGAAATTTCGTTCACCGATTCGGGTATTCCGCTTTCTGTTGTTCCAAGCCACCGCAAAGTCACAAAGGCCACGATCACTTTCGTCCGTACCACCCGCTCAAAGCACGAGTTTTACACAAGGGGACGCCTGACCGGAGTCGGTCGCAAGGCCAGCCTCACTCGTAACGGACGTAAATTTATTGCGCTGTTCACAAACGAATATACCAAGCCATAATCAGACCAACTACCGAAAAACCTGATGACTCCTGAAGAAAAGCTGGCCTCGCTTGGCCTTGAACTCCCCGATGTCGCTACACCACTAGGCTCATACCTTAATGCCAGCCGGTCTGGGAACCTCCTGCATATTTCGGGAGGACTCCCCATCATGGGCGATGAGAAATATCTGGGGAAAGTGCCGACCCAATGCAGTGTCGAAGACGCCAACAAGGCAGCCCGCTTGGCCGTCATCACACGCCTTGCTGTTATTAAATCGGAACTTGGTTCAATCAATCAAGTCGCACGTATTGTGTCGGTCTCAGGCTTTGTGAACGCCGCTCCCGATTTCACTGACCACCCTCAGGTTGTAAATGGAGCGTCGGATCTCCTTGTCGAAATCTTCGGTGAAATCGGAAAGCATTCCCGCACTGCGGTTGGGTGTTCCTCTTTGCCCCTTGGCGTTGCTGTTGAAATCAGCCTTATTGTTGAGGTGAAACCCTGAAATTCATGGAACTTCCCGAGCGCGTCACCCTTCCATTTTCCCTCGAGGAATTCCCAGAAATTATTGACGTTCGCTCGCCTGCTGAATTCGAGATCGACCACATCCCTGGCGCCGTTAATTTGCCGGTTTTGGACGATCAAGAGCGTCATCAAGTCGGACTCCTTCATGCTCAAAATCCCTATAAAGCACGGAGACTTGGTGCGACCTTGATCACAAAGAACATCCACCGCCACCTCGACGGGACCCTAAAGGATAATCCTAACTCATTCGCTCCGCTCGTTTATTGCTGGCGTGGCAATCTGCGATCCAACTCAATGGCCCTCATTTTTAGAGCCATTGGTTGGAGATCCCGAGTTCTAACCGGAGGCTATCAGGCTTGGCGCAAATTCCTGAGCGCGGACCTTGATCCACTGATCGGCGCAAGCAAGCCAAGATTGATCATTCTGGGCGGACTGACTGGCTGCGGAAAAACCCGCTTACTTCATGAACTAAATCGCCAAGGAGCTCAGATTCTCGATCTTGAAGGACTTGCAAACCACAAAGGATCAATTTTAGGCAACGCTCCCGACAGTCCGCAACCGGGTCAGAAGTGCTTTGAATCCCGACTTTGGGAAGCATTCAAGAAGTTTGATCCAAACAAACCCGTATTTACTGAAGCCGAGTCCAATCGAATTGGTCGCCTACAGTGTCCGCCACCTTTATGGAAACGCCTCGGGGAAGGGAAAGTGGTATTGGTTGATCTCCCCCTACCAGAGCGAGGCAAATTACTCGCGCTCGAATACGAGCATTTCATCTCAAATCCCCAGTCACTCAAGGACACCTTGGATGGCTTACGGAGGCTACGAGGTCACGAACAAGTCGACGAATGGCATCGTCAAATTGACGCCTGTGATTGGCCCACCTTCCTTGAGTCAATTCTTTTGAAGCACTACGACCTTTGTTACCGGCGACCTGGGTCCGAAGATTCTATTTATTCCGAACCCATTGCCACTCTCTCAGTCACTAGCGCTAGCGACAGCGATTATGAAAAGGCGGCGGCTGACCTGATTTCTAAGCACTCGTGATTGACGTCCACAATCACCTGCAAGATCAACGATTTCTCGGTAGGCAAAGCGAGATCATCAAGACCATGAAAGAGGTCGGTATCACTGGCTGTGTCGTGACGGGAACATCGGAAGCCGATTGGCCGGAAGTCGCCCGACTGGCTGATAAATTCCCGGATTTTATCCGCCCTGCCTTTGGGCTTCATCCTTGGAAGATCAACTCCCGCTCATCGGGTTGGCTAGCAACTCTAAAAAACTATCTCATTCGATTTCCCCATGCCACGCTCGGCGAGTGTGGCCTCGATCGCTGGATGAAATCTCCAAAACTTCCAGATCAGCACCAAATCTTCCGGGACCAAATGAACCTTGCTCTCTCCCTAAATCGTCCGACCACCATCCACTGTCTTAAAGCCTGGGGTCCTCTGATGTCCGAACTTAGGGATTTCCCACGACTCCCCCGCTTTCTTCTCCACTCATTTGGCGGGTCACTAGAAATAGGGAAAGAAGCCGCTCGGATGGGCGCTTACTTTTCGTTTTCGGGATACTTTCTTCAAACCAGAAAAGCTAAGACCCGCGAAATCTTTAGTCGCCTCCCAATTGAGCGGATCCTTGTTGAAACCGACGCTCCTGAGATGGCGCTACCCAATCCAAAGTTCCGCTTTAACGATCTCAATCATCCTGCAAATCTTGCGTTTATCTCTCACGAACTTGCGGAAATTTGCGATACCGAACCAGAAACGTTCACCGCAAACACATATGCCTTTTGGGAGGACGATAAATAGATTCACCACCCTAAAAAAGGGCACGGTTTCCCGTGCCCTTCGAAATCTAAACCTTACGCCTATCTTCCCTAGTGAGACCGGCAAAACTCCTCGAAACGACCAATTCCCTCATTAAGAACATCTAGGGTGGTGCAATAACTAATACGAACACCCATGTCGTGACCAAAAGCCACGCCAGGAACCGCCGCCACTTTGTAGCGCGTCAGAAGCTTATCACAAAGGTTGACCGACTTGAGGCCGAGGCCAGCGCAATTCACAAAGAAGTAAAATGCTCCCTTCGGCTCAACGACACTGACATTCGGAATCGCTTTGAGGCGGGCCAACATAAATTGGCGACGCACGTCATACTCACCCCGTAGATTATCGATAAACGGAGCTGAGGCTTCGTCCGTGAGCGCTGCAAGTGCTCCATATTGAGCAAAGCTCGTCGCATTCGAACTGGTGTGCCCCTGGATCGTCGAGAGTGCTTTCGCAATAGCTTCGGGAGCAGCGGTATAACCGACACGCCAACCGGTCATTGAGTGTGACTTGGAAAATCCATTGACGGTAATAGTCAGGTTGTAGGCATCTTCGTTGACCGAAGCTACGCTAACGTGCTTCTCTTCCCCATAGACGAGGTGCTCGTAGATTTCGTCAGCAAGAATTATAATATCCTCGTATGAGGCGACTTCGACAATCCCCTCAATCTCCTCGCGGCTATACACCGAACCTGTAGGATTACCCGGAGTATTCAGCACGATCATCTTGGTACGGGGAGACATCGCTTCTTCGAACTCCTCCGCCGTAATCTTCCACTTGTTACTTTCCTTGGTCTCTACCATCACCGGAACGCCACCAGCGAGTTTCACCATCTCAGGGTAGCTCACCCAGTATGGGGAAGGAATAATCACCTCATCTCCTTCTTCAACAACGGCAAGGATCGCGTTGAAACAGGCCTGCTTTGCACCTGAAGTGACACAAATTTGGCTTGGGTCGTAGTCAACGTTATTTTGAGTCTTTAGCTTGGTTGAGAGAGCCTCACGCAGCTCGGGAATCCCTGCAGCGGGAGTGTATTTCGTCTTGCCTTCCGCTAGGGCAGTGTAAGCCGCCTGTTTGATAAAATCAGGGGTGTCACAGTCCGGCTCGCCGCCGGCAAGCCCATAAATTTCTTCACCTGCGGCTCGGAGTGCCTTGGCCTGATTGGTAACGGAGAGGGTCAGCGAGGGAGTCACTGAGGTTACGCGATTTGAGAGACTTTCCATGATGTTGTTTAGATAAGTAATACCCCAAAACCGGGAAAAAACATCTATGGTAGCGATCGCCGCGTTTCTCCCCGAGGAGCGGGTGATTTCTGCACCTGAGGAGTCGTCCTTGCAAGGCAAATGAGTTTTGTCCGTG
>JAQWSX010000005.1 GCA_029242935.1 Akkermansiaceae bacterium | reverse complement strand
ATCGACTTTTCGACGACTCCTCTTGGCCCTCGGCAAACACCGGAATTGGTTACGATTATGGCAATCTCATCGGAAGCAATGGCGATGTCCAATCTCAGACCGATGACATCAATGGAAGTGTCTATGTTCGCATTCCTTTTACGATAGATAGTCCTGAAAGCCTGACTTCCTTGACCTTACGTATGAAGTATGACGACGGGTTCGCAGCTTATATAAATGGAACACGGGTTGCATCCGTTGGAGCTCCGGCGAGTCCGCAGTGGAATTCGGTTGCAACCGCAGATCATCCCGACAGCGCTGCGGTCGTCTTTGAAGACTTTAATATTCCTATTGGCCCCAATCTACTTGAAAATGGAGGAAATATCCTTGCGATTCATGGGCTCAACAGAAGCACCGGAAGTTCTGATCTTCTCGTGCTTCCCCGGCTTGATGCTACGACCGCTGCAACTAATCCGGGACTCGGAGACGCAGGTTATTTTCAGAATTCTACTCCTGCGACTTCCAATGGGACTAACCAAGGACTTCCTGCCGGTGCGGTTACCTTCTCGGTTCCCGGTCGAGGATTCACTAATTCTGTATCCCTCGAATTATCGGTCGCCTCACCTACTGCCGACATTCGCTATACCACTAATGGGAATGTCCCGACCGCTTCTTCTACCCGCTACACGGGCAATCCTATCACTATTACATCATCTCAGATTATCCGCGCCCGGGCCTACAGTAATGGACTCGCTCCGGGCCCAGTTAGCGAGGAAGGGTATATTGAGCTCTCCTCGAGCGCAGAATCTTTTTCCTCAGATATTCCGGTCGTGATTATGGAGCGTTTTAGCGGCGGCCCGACCGCAAGTAATGGGAAAGCTTACGTCTTCTTTGCCTTTTTTGAACCCGATCCTGTCACCGGAATCACGCGCCTTAACAAACCCTATTCTCTTGGAACTCGCGGGGGTTATAAGACTCGGGGATCTTCTTCTTCTGGATTTGAGAAGAAGGCCTACAGCATTGAGGCCTGGAACGAAAATAATCGGAACAAGGATATATCACCCTTTGGAATGCCCGAAGAGTCGGATTGGATTCTCAATGCGAGATCTCAGTTCGACCGATCCCTGATGCGAAATGCCTTCATCTATAATCTGAGTAACCAAACCGGGCGCTACGCAATGCGCACCCGATTCGTAGAACTCTTTCTTAATACCAATGGAGGTAGCCTGAGCTATGGAACGAGAAGCAGCGCCGACTACGATGGTGTCTACACTTTTATGGAGAAAATCTCACGTGATAAGGAAAGGGTCGATGTGGAGCGACTTCCGGATAGCGTTTCTTCGGAACCTGGCATTACTGGGGGCTACATTATGAAAATTGACCGGCTTGATCCTGGCGACAGGGGGTTGAGTGCTGGAGGGCGCAGTCTTGGATGGGTTTATCCAAAAGAAGAGGACGTCACATCGGAGCAAGCGACGTGGCTCCGTAATCACCTCAACGAAATGACGAGTTCGTTGAGCTCAGGAAACTATGAGGAGTACATCGATCCTCTCGCTTGGGTGGACCATCACCTTTTAAACGTTCTGGCTCTTAACGCAGATGCATTAAGATTGAGCACCTACTTTCATAAGAAGCGCTCAGGCAAAGTCGAGTTTGGGCCCATCTGGGATTTTGATCGCTCGATGGATTCGACCGATAGTCGAGATGACAATCCACGAAGCTGGTCCGGAGGAACAAACTACTTTACCTATGCTTGGTGGAATCAGCTCTTTGGGAATGAAGATTTTTGGCAACTCTACATCGATCGTTACTTCGAACTTCGAAAGGACATTTGGACCGATGAAAATATTCAAAAGATCATCGCTGATTACGCTGCCGAACTCAATCAAGCACAAGTGAGGAACTTCCAACGTTTTTCCGGTCAGCCACGTTTTGGTGGATACTCTGGCGAAGTCGAGCATCTGCGAGACTGGCTCACCACTCGGCTTAACTGGATGGATAGCCAGTTCGTTCCCGAGCCCTCTGCTAATCTTGCTAACGGGACCTTCCCTGCCGGTAGTATCCTGTCCCTCTCGGGAAATCTCAGTAATGGCCGGAGTATCTGGTATACTCTCAATGGAACCGATCCACGTTTCACCAGTAACACAACCATCCTGAACACCAAAACTCTCGTTGATGTTACCGCTCCGGCCAAAGCTCTTGTTCCAACCAGTAATATCGGGACAAGTTGGCGTGGCGGAAACGAACCCTACGATGATTCCAACTGGATCGGTGGGACCAATGGGGTCGGCTTTGATAGTGCCTCAACTTACAATCCCTACATTAATATCAACTTAGAAGCACCCAACCCCGTCATGTCCGGGGTCAACACCAGTGCTTATGTGAGAATCCCATTCAATGCCGATGCTGGAGATCTCGCTAAATTTAATTATCTCACCTTGCAAATGCGATATGATGATGGCTTCGTCGCATTCCTGAATGGGACGCGAATCGCTTCAGGGAATGCCCCCGGTTCCCTGAACTGGAATTCCAGCGCTTCCCAAAATAATGATGATGGAATCGCTGTCACTTTCATAGACTTTGGTGCCGATGCTTTCGTCAATGCCCTTAAACCCGGCCGGAATGTTCTCGCCATTCATGGTCTCAATGGCAATAGCACAAGCAGTGACTTCCTGATTCAGGCACGCCTTGTTGCTGGCGAAAAACAAGTGGATCCGGGAGCGTCCGGCGGGATCGAATACACTGGTCCTATTACTCTTACTGAGACTGCCCGCCTCTTCGCTCGGATCTCTGATCCACGTGGGGGGAGTAATCCTGGATCAGGGGTTCCCGTTGGAACCGGATGGGGGGCTCCCTTAAAATTGGAGTATTTGGTCGATGAAGTGCCGGCCGATTCCACAAATCTTGTGATTCGGGAAATCATGTTTGATCCCTACGATCTTGGTAATTCTTTGGACGAAGACAGTAACTTCGAATTTATCGAGCTCGAAAATATTAGCGGGACAGATATTTCCTTAAGCGATGCTTCGTTCACTCGTGGAGTGACCTTCGATTTTTCTTCGGGCTCCGTTCTTTCTCTTTCACCGGGTGAAAAAGTTCTTGTCGTGAACGATCTTTCCGCCTTCCAAAAGATCTATGGAGAAGGGCGTAATAATCTCATCGCTGGGGAATTTGAGGGATCACTCAATAATGATGGTGAGCTGCTTGAGCTCCGTGGTGAGGGTTCTCTGATCCAGTCTATTAATTTCGAGTCTTCAGGAACATGGCCGACCCGGGCTGACAATGGTCGTTCTCTCGTTCTTGTTGATTCAAGCGCCCCCTCAAATGGCGCCAGTTGGACCGCTAGCCGGAGCCTTCTTGGTTCACCTGGAAGGAGCGAGCCTACCGCGGCTGAGGTTCCGAACATTTATGTTAACGAGGTCCTGACCAATGATGCTGCCGACTCCATCGAAATCTTTAATCCTAACTCTAGGTCCGTTGATCTCGGGGGCTGGTGGTTGACCGATAACCTTGGAACACCTCAGAAATTCAAAATTCCCGAGGGTTCGATGATCTCGGCAAATGGCTTTCTTGTCTTTAATGAATCCGATTTTAATCCCAATCCGGGAGTTGAACCGAGCTTTGGGCTGAGTTCTGGAGGGGAGGAAATTTTCCTCGTTTCCGCGATTCCTGACGGAGAGCGAACTGACTATGTCCATGGCTTCACCTTTGGAGACGGCGCGGCAGGCTATAGTTTCGGGCGTCACGTAAATTCGATTGGTAAGATTTCCTATCCCCCTCTTGAGGCCACTTCCTTCAACGCCTTCAATGACCCTCCACGAACCGGTCCTTTGGTGATCACCGAGATGATGTATCACCCAGCTAACGGCAGCGTTGAATTTATCGAAATCCAAAACATCTCGGGTTCGCGGGTTCCTTTGGCAGGGGTCCAAATTGCTGGAATCGGATTCGTATTTGGCCCGACCGCTCCTGAGCTTATTCCCGGGGAAGTCGTTCTCGTTGTTGAAAACGATCCCGCGACTTTCCGTTCGACCTTCAATCCCCCAGCTTCAGTGGGCGTCTTTGGGCCCTACTCGGGAAGGCTTTCCAATGGTGGTGAAAAGGTGAGTCTCAGGCTGCCAGAGGCGAATCCGATCGCCTTAGAGCCGGACTTGATGCCCTCAGTTGATATCGCAGACTATAATGATAGTAGTCCGTGGCCTACTTCTCCCGATGGAACAGGAACCACTTTAGTGAGAATTCTTCCTGCGCTTTATGGAAGTGACCCCAATAGCTGGCTAGCCTCCCTCAATCCAGGAGGAACCCCAGGAGTTGTCAATTCAGTGCCGCCAATCGACTGGCGTGCCGATTATTTTTCAGAGGCAGAGCTGCTTGATGCGACGATCTCCGGCTCGCTAGCAGATGCAGACTTCGACGGAGTTAGTAATTTGCTTGAGCATGTTTTTGGAACGGATCCACGAGATGCCTCTTCTATTGATCTTCCTTCCGTTGCGATGGTTAGCGATGGCGGAGAGACCTACGCTGAGTTAAGTTACCGCCTGCGTCAGGGGCTGACTGGATTCAGGATTCGGATCGAAGCCTCATCTGATCTTGCTGAATGGAGGAATGCTGATGGGAACTTCACGATTCAGAGTGATCTCGATAACGGGGATGGGACCTCTACCCTAACCGCTCGTGATGAAAATTCCGCAGGTGCGCAGTTGGGCCGCTACTTCCGTATCCGCGTCAATTAAGTTGCTCCATATCCCCCCCCGAGTCGGTCTGTAGGAATCTACCTCATCTTGAGGCACGATTGCGGCGAGGGTGAGAGTGGGGCGAGGGGCCTAATTTTTCGAACGCTCTCGACTTGAGATTGAAGAGTTCTTGCGACTGATTGAGAAGTCCCAAACGAGCTTTGAGTGGCGTATTACGGTTTTCTAATCTCTCCGCCTTCTTGTGCGGGAATTTGGTGGTTACTCTTTGAACCATCAGGCCATTCAACCTTAACCTCTATCATGCCCTCACCTTCATGAGGTATCGATATTATCGAGGTTCCGGAACTGAGATAGCCACTGCCTCCATAAACTTCAAAGCTCCCAAGGAGCACACCTTCTAGCGAGCAAGAAACTCGAGCTCCGATCGCTTGTCGGTTTTTAGAGTGACCGATCAATCGAATATAGCAGTGCCGCGAACGATCATGTTTGGGACGAAATAAAAGTGTCTCTCCATCATTCTGACTGACGAGAAAACTCCCATTTGAAAACTGCACGAGACCTTTCGCGTCTCCCGGGACAATGAGACCACTCGACTCAGGCCACACCGGATCAAACATCCCATCTCCTCGGCCTGTCATGAGGATACTCATCGATCCGTGCATGCGTCCGGTTTCGGGTTGTGGGCTAAAAAAGTTTTGGGCCATGTAAAGGTCAAGGTGGGCGTCCCCATCGACATCACTTAGTGACATTCCAAAACCAGGCGCAGCCTGCGCTAGTGCGGGAAGAGGACAAAAGGTAAACTTCCCCTCACCATCATTTATGAATGCGCCGCTGCGTAGTTCATTGACTTCGAAGCGCTGAGCTTTTTCGAGGCGCGCTTCAGTATAGATTTCATCGAGAGCCTTAATTGCAAAGTTATGGAAGGGTTTTGCGCTCCCCATTTTTTCTAAGACACTTGGAATCGCTGAACTTGAGCAGCTAAATCCGCGGACTGGAAGGGTGCCCTTCATGGTAGCCTTGGCTTCAACAATTCGCCTCTCCCCATTCCCGGAGAAATCTCCATAATAAAGGATGGCCGGCTTCTTGGTTGAAGGATGATATTTCGTATTGAGTCCAAAGTTACTGACAACGTAATCAATATCGCCGTCATGATCGAGGTCGCCCCCTACAATTCCATTCCACCATCCCGAGAGACTGGAAATTCCCGAGTCCTTGCTCTCGGTGAACTTACCATCGTTGTTACGGAACCAACGCACTGCGCCCCACTCAGTGGTTATCAAAAGGTCTGAATCATCGTCGCCGTCAACGTCTGACCATAATGCCGAGGTCACCATCCCTAAATTTTGAAGAGCGGGAGCGGCCTCTGAGGTCACATCTACGAATTGAACCCGACCTTCCTTCGAGTCGTTTCGAAGTAAATGACTTGGAGGGGCCATT
>JAQWSX010000053.1 GCA_029242935.1 Akkermansiaceae bacterium | reverse complement strand
TTTCGAGCCTTTCATCATCCGCCGTCTGAAAGAACTTGGCTACTGCCACACTGTTCGTTCGGCTAAGAAAATGATCGACCGCAAAACCACCGAAGTTTGGGATATCCTTGCTGAGGTGACGAAAGGGCACCCGGTTATGCTTAACCGTGCTCCGACTCTTCACCGTCTCTCGATTCAGGCTTTTGAGCCCGTTCTTATTGAGGGATCTGCGATTCGTTTGCACCCACTTACTTGTGGTGCTTACAATGCTGACTTCGATGGTGACCAGATGGCGGTTCACGTGCCACTTTCAGTTGAGGCCCAGATGGAGACTCGCCAACTGATGCTTGCGACTAACAACATCTTCTCTCCTGCATCCGGACGTCCTGTAATCACTCCTTCTCAGGATATTATTTTGGGAACCTACTACCTCACTTGGGCAAAGGTTCGTACTCCGAAGGAAATTGAGAAGCAGGGTCATTTACCACTCTTCGAAAATACGACTGAGGTTGAATTTGCGATTGCCAATCGGAAATTGGACTATCACCAGTATATTCGCCTACGTAACCCAGATCATGGCAAAGATTCTGTCTTTGGTGACAAGGAAAGCTCGATCATCGAAACGACTCCAGGTCGTGTTCGCTTCAACGAGATCTGGCCTGATGGCGTTGGGTTCTTCAACAACAACGTAGGTAAGTCTCAGATTGGAGACATCATTTGGCGTTGTTACCAAGTTGCGGGAGGCAAGGCTACGGTGCAAACCATGGACCAGCTCAAAGAACTCGGATTCAAGGAAGCAACTCGTTCCGGTTGCTCGATTGGTATCGTCGACATGGTTATTCCAGAGGAGAAGCCAGCCGAGCTCAAGACAGCATACGCCGATGTTGAGACCGTCAATAAGCAGTATCGTAATGGTGTCATTACGAATGGCGAGCGCTACCAGAAGGTGGTCGATATTTGGACCCGTGCGGGTGACAATATTGCCAACGCGCTGTATCGTAAGCTCGAGTTCAACGAGGGTAAAGAAAAGGCAAACCCACTCTTCATGATGGTCGACTCCGGTGCTCGGGGTAATAAGAACCAGATTAAGCAGCTCTCGGGTATGCGTGGACTGATGGCTAAGCCGTCCGGTGAAATCATTGAGCGTCCGATCACCTCAAACTTCCGCGAAGGGCTCTCCGTGCTTGAGTATTTCATCTCTACCCACGGTGCTCGTAAAGGTCTTGCCGATACTGCACTCAAGACAGCTGACTCTGGATACATGACCCGTAAGTTGGTTGACGTCTCCCAAGATGTCATTATTACCGAGCCAGACTGTGGAACCGAGAAGGGGATTACCGTTCATGCGATTTATTCGGGTGACGAAGAAGCCGCGTCTCTCCAGTCCCGCATTTATGGCCGGACTTCTTGCGAAACTATCAAGGACCCTGTTTCCGGAGACATCATCGTCAAGAAAGGGAGTCTCATGGACGAGACAACCTCAATTGCAGTTGAGAATGTTGGTCATGAGCGCCTTAAGATTCGGAGTCCGCTCACTTGTGAGTCGGAGCGTGGATGTTGTCAGTCTTGTTACGGTCTCAATCTTGCTACCGGTAAGCTTGGGAAGATTGGTGAAGCTGTCGGTATTATTGCTGCTCAGTCTATTGGTGAGCCGGGAACTCAGCTCACCATGCGAACCTTCCACTCCGGTGGTGTTGCGCTTGGTGCCACCAAGCAACCTGAAGTCAAAGCCAAGAACAAGGGCGTTGCCTACTATAAGGATCTACGCACCGTGGAAGATGTTGATGGTAACTTCGTGGTCCTCAACAAGAACGGTTCACTTTCCGTTCGTGATAAGGATGGCCTTGAACTTGAGTCCTACAATGTTGTCATTGGATCGGTGATTTCGGTTGCTGACGGCGGAGACGTGAAGAAGAACCAGTCAATTTTGACTTGGGACCCTCACTCAGTCCCCATTATTGCTGAGTCTGGCGGTAAGATTGAATTCCGCGACATGATCACGGGGATTACTATTCAGTCCGAGACCGACAAGGCTACCGGCAAGAAAGGTTTGACCGTGACCGAGCACAAGGAAGATTTGCACCCGCAGATCGTGATCGTTGATCCAAAGAGCAAGGATGTTCTCAGCAGTTACTCTATCCCGGTTGGAGCTCACCTTTCTGTCAAAGAAGGCGCCAAGATTCAGGGGGGTGTGCAACTCGCTCGAACCCCACGTAAAATTGCTAAGACTGGTGACATTACTGGTGGTCTACCACGAGTTGCGGAACTTTTCGAAGCTCGTCGTCCGAAAGACGCCTGCGTGATTGCGAAGCTTGATGGTGAGATCTCCTTTGGAGGCACCGTTCGCGGCAAGCGTAAGGTTATTGTTACTCACACTGAGTCCGGTGAAACCGCCGATCATCTTGTCCCAATGGGCAAGCACATGATCGTTGGTGAAGGTGACATGGTTGTTCGTGGCGATCAAATTACCGAAGGTCCTGTGGCTCCCGAAGATCTCCTTGAGGCTTGCGGCCCCCAGGCTCTGCAAGAGCACCTCAATAACGAGGTCCAGACGGTTTATCGCTCTCAGGGTGTTGAGATTAATGACAAGCACATTGAGATCATCATTCGTCAGATGCTTCGCAAGGTGAAGATCTCCGAGCCAGGGGACACAGAGTTCCTTTGGGGTGACCAGATTGAGAAGACAACCTTTAATGCCGAAAATAAACGTGTCGCAGCTGAAGGTGGTAAACCTGCCGAAGCTGAGCCTGTTCTTCTCGGGATTACCAAGGCCTCAATTGAGACCGAATCCTTCATCTCTGCAGCCTCTTTCCAGGATACTACCCGTGTCTTAACCGACGCTGCAACTCTTGGAAAGGTGGACACTCTCCGCGGCTTTAAAGAGAACGTGATTCTTGGACATCTTATTCCTGCTGGAACCGGCTTTCCGATCCACAAGAATTCAGATTTTGAGATGACCGTTGAAGAGCCAGAGCCAGTTGTCGAAAAGCCCGAGGGCGAAGACGGTGAAGCTCTGCCTGAAGGTGAGGCTCCCAAAGTGGAAGCCGCCGGCGAATAATCTCTGAGTAGAGTCTAAAAATTCAAAACCCCGATCTGCGAGAGCTGATCGGGGTTTTTTAGGCCATAATTTTTAGCCATTTATTCGAATCATCTCCTTTTGAGATAAGCTTTAAGCCGTGTCTTTGAAGGGTCGACACTTGGGCTTTTAACGTCGCAGCTTACGGTCGTGGAGTGGTTCTCCTTTTGGGGGGCGGATAGGGACTTCTAAAGCTCCTGAAGCTTGAAGCTCGGAGAAGAGCTGTTTCTTAAGAGCTTCTTTTCTTTTGGCGAAGGCAGGAACGTCGATGAGATTATGACGTTCTTGAGGATCAGTTTTTAAATCATAAAGGCCATTCTTATCCCAAAGACCGTGGTAGTAGATAAATTTGTAGCGGTCGGTTCTGATAGCGAAGAGCGTGGGAGTAGCTGGGAAATTCCACTCCCAGTGATATTCATAAAGAAGATGATCTCTCCACGGTTTGTCGGATCCGCTTCCATCGAGAAGGTGTTTGAAGGAAAGTCCGTCGAAGAGTGGGGTGTTGCTTGGTTTTTTAATTCCGGCAAATTCCAAAAGTGTTGGAGCGAGATCGATGTTGAGTATTATCTCTTCTATTTTAGTGCCAGCTTCGATTCGTCCGGGGGCATAGGCCAGAAGGGGGACGCGGATCGAGTGTTCGAAGGCATCGCGTTTGTCGTAAAATCCATGTTCACCAAGGTGGAATCCATTGTCACCTAGGTATAGGACAATGGTATTTTTAGAGAGACCAGATTCGTCGAGATGGTTGAGAATACGGCCTACGTTTTCATCGAGTCCGTGAACGGTTTCGCAAAATCTCCAATAAAGATCATCGAAAGAAGGGACAGGGTCCTTATCGAAGGCTCCAGTTTCCATGTGGTCGACCCCGTGAATGCCATAGCGTCTTTCGCGGATCCAGCGTGACTGGGTGGCGTAGTTTTCTTCAGAATTCGCCATTGTTTCGGGGTAATCGATTTTTTTCCCCTGATATTTTCCATGGTGGCGCTTCGCGGGTTGGAAAGGGTAGTGGACGGACTTAAAGGCAAGGAGCATCAGAAAGGGTACCTCTTTATCACCGCGGTCGCTTTTGAGCCACGCGATCGCCTGATCAGTGAGGCGATCGGCAGTGTAGCCCTTTTGTTCATGACGCTCTCCGTTGATATTAAGGGTTTGATCAAAGTAGGAGCCTTGTCCTTGGAAAGAGACCCAGTGGTGGAAGCCTTTGCGAGGTCCATCATTGTCGTGGCCCATATGCCACTTGCCGATCATGGCAGTACGATAGCCTGATGTTTGGAGGTATTCTGGATAGAAGCGGGTCCCTTCAGGAACGGAGCGCTGATTATCAATAACGCGATGAGGGTGCATGTATTGTCCAGTTAGAATAGAGGCACGGCTTGGGGAGCAGAGCGAGGTGGTTACAAAGGCGTTTTTCAGATGTGCACCTTCTTTAGCCATTCGATCTAAGCTGGGAGTTTCGAGAAAATCTGGAGCTTCAGGGTGGCAGGAGAGAAAATCGTAACGATGGTCGTCGGCGAGGATGACGATGATGTTGGGTTTTTCAGAAGCCAGCACTGTGCTAACAAAGATTGGCAGAAGAAGACGGAGCATGAGACGAGGGTCGGGGATTACTGCGACCATTGCAATTAGGAATGGGCCAAGACTAGAGGTAAAACGAAACTGGTATTTTGGACTTCCGGTCGTTAGATCAGAAGCATGAAAGACGGTCAGCAAATACCGCCCGCCACTAATTCGGAGCCACATCTTCCAGTTGGGTCTCTTGCATCCCCTCCTGGAGGTCACAAAAACTCCCTAATTCTAATTGGAATCCTGTTGCTTTTGATTGGAGGCGGCATCTTTGTTGGCTCGATAATAGGCGGGAGCGAAGAGGAAATGAATACGGGAGAGAAGAAGATCGAGGCACCCAAGCTGAAGCCCCGACCTAAGCCTCGCAAAAAGGAAAAGACCACCGAGCGGCCGGATCGAGAAACCGAGATGGTAGAGCTTTCTTTAGAAAATCGTAGCGATTTTTCTGACAATATAGGGAAGTGGGTGAGGCTTCAAGGGAAGGTGGAAACCGGCAATGAGGACGGTGTTCTAGAGTTCGAAGAGCCAGCGGGAATGAGTGGGCAACTAGTGAGAGGATCCGCTTCTCATTTGTCCGGCCAGATTGTCAAAGTCATCGGGTGGATGGTCTCGGAAGAGAAAATCCAGATTGAAGGAATCTTTGAGATTACTACGATCGACCCAGTGGATTTACTCCCTAAAAAAGATGTCTACACCACGGCTGATGCAAAGCAATTGATAGCTCTGAGAAACACACGAGCGAGTTTCAAGGGCAAGGTGAAGAATGTAAGGGTATCTGCTGATGAGCAAAATCTATATCTTGTTTTTGAAGGGGAAAGTCATGAGTTTATTGGAAGCGGAGATATTAAGAAGCTGAAGGAGGTAGAGGTCACCGAGGAGATTCTCAAGGAGCTGATCGGTAAAACAATAAAGTTGAAGGGTAAGCTGGGCTATAAAAAGCAGGAGAAAAAGGATCGCATCTTTATCAATTTCAACGACAAGGATGCATACGAAGTTGTCGACTAGAGCGCATTCGCGAGAAAAGGTGCGGTGACCGACCGGTCGACCTTCGAGACTTGTTCTGGTGTTCCTTGGGCAACGATCGTGCCACCGTTTGGCCCGGCTTCGGGTCCGAGATCTATAATATAGTCGGCTTCTGCAGCTAAGTCCATGTGGTGCTCAATCACAACGACGGTATGACCTTCATCGACGAGCCGATGTAGCACGTCGGTGAGGCGAGCAACGTCCTGTTGGTGAAGGCCGATTGTAGGCTCTTCAATAAGATAAAGATTTGTATTAATCGGCCCTAAATCAGTGATCTTTGGGCGTCCTTTAGTGAGCTGGGTCACAAGTTTGAGGCGTTGTGCTTCCCCCCCGGATACGGTGGGCGAAGGTTGACCAAGGGTAAGGTAACTAAGCCCTGTCTCGGATAGAAGTTGAAGTGGTTTCTGAAGCTTCGGATGTGCAGAAAAGAAGTCGGCAGCGGCTTTGATGTTAAGGTTAAGAACATCGCCGATTGTGAGACCATTATAGCGAATTTCTAAGGTGGCTGGATTGTAGCGATCCCCCATGCAGCTCTCACAATCAATCCAAGTCGTTGGAAGAAAATCCATTTCTAGTTTTATACGGCCATTACCTTTGCACTCAGGGCACTGTCCTTCCTTGTTATTGAAGGAAAACCGGGAAGCGGTATAGCCGCGCATACGTGATTCGGGAAGCTGTGAAAAGAGGGTGCGGATATGATCAAATAGCTTTACATAAGTCGCCGGACAGGAACGTGAAGTTTTTCCAATAGGAGACTGATCTACCTCGTAGCGATATTTAAAAACATCAAAGCCAGTCGCAGATTTGAATGGAGCTTCTTTGGACTTTTTTTCGAAAGCGAGACTTAAGCACCCTCGCATGAGTGACGATTTTCCGGATCCAGAAACCCCGGTTAAAACGGTGAGACGCCCTATTGGAATTTGGACGTCGACGCCCTTTAGGTTGTTGAGATTACAACCTTTCAATTTCAGCCAACTTTTTTGAGCACGAGTTGTGGGAATCTTTCTCCGCTTTCCTCGAGATGGATGAATGAGAGGATTTCCAATCGCCTGCAGCGTTGGTGATTGTGAATGTCTTTTAAGAGCGTTTTTTTTGTTTAGCTCAGCCCTTGTCAGGGAGGCCACGATTTCGCCGCCTTCAACCCCTGCGCCAGGGCCAAGATCTATCAGATGGGTTGCCGCCTTGATCGTATCCTCATCGTGCTCAACAAGAAGAAGCGAGTTCCCCTTTTTCTTGAGGGCTTGAAGAGTTCCTAGGAGAGCATTATTATCACGAGGATGAAGTCCGATGGTTGGTTCATCTAGAATGTAGAGGACTCCCTGTAAATTGGATCCAAGTTGAGCCGCAAGGCGGATACGCTGAGACTCGCCGCCAGATAAGGTGGTGGCGGACCGATCGAGTTGAAGGTAGCCCAGTCCAACGTGGTCGAGGAATTGAAGCCGCTGAAGAATTTCAGGAAGAATGTCACGTGAGATAGCAAGATCACGACCTTCAAATTTGAAGGCACTAATCGTTTTGCTGGCTTCTTGGACATTAAGTAATGATAGGGCTGGTAGTGATTGGCCCTCGATGAAGACGTGACGTGAGTTCTCCCGAATTCTCGTGCCGTGGCAATCGGGACAAGAACGCAACTCGTCGGGGTTAGCTTTCGCGGCAAGTTTTTCTTCGTGAATTTCTGCCTCTGCTTCAGAGTTGAATCCTTTTGCGTCAAATCGGCTATTAGTGATGTGGCCATAGCCCCGGCAGTTTTGGCACCAACCTCTCGGTGAGTTGAATGAAAAGTGATGTGGATCAAGTTCCTCAAATGATTCTCCTGTGACAGGTGATACCCTTACGGTTGAGAAGGTTTGAAGATGACCTTTTTTAGTGAGGACTCTGAAGGTGCCCTTTCCGTATTGGAGGGCGATGGAAAGCGCTTCAGACGTCCTCTTTAGGGCTTGCTTACTTGTGACTTGAGCAACAACAAAATCGATATCGTGAGCCTTGTGGCGGGCGAGTGGTTGGAAGTCTTTAGTGTTGATGAGTTCGCCATCAATGAGCATTTCTTCGAAGCCGGCCTTTTCAGCAGCGAGGGCGTATTCCTTGTGGAAGCCTTTGCGGGCTTTCAAAACGGGTGAAAGGAGTCGAAGTGATTTCTCCTTCTTCAGTAGCTTGCCCAACTGATCGCCGATGGCTTCGGGTGTCTGCGATATGACAGGCTCACCGGACTGAGGGCAATGCTGGACACCAAGCTTGGCATAAAGTAAGCGGAGGAAGTGGTAGGCTTCAGTGACTGTTCCAACTGTTGATTTTCCGCCGCCGCGCGAGATTCGTTGCTCGATCGCTACGGTTGGCGGAAGCCCTGTGATTAGGTCTAGGTCAGGCTTTTCGAGTTGGCTAGCGAACTGCCTCGCGTAAGGTGACATGGAATCGAGAAAGCGGCGCTGGCCCTCAGCAAAGATGACGTCGAAGGCGAGAGTGGATTTACCAGAACCACTTAACCCTGAAATGACCACAAATTCATTATGGGGAATTGTAGCGTCAATGTTCTTGAGATTATGGTGACGTAGACCGTGAATCGATATTTCAGCTTTTGCGATGGATCTATGATTTGAGGCCTGTTTTTTTTCTGGTTTGATGGGGGCTGAGATGGCGAGGCCAGTATGTGTTTTCTTCTTTGCGAGTTGCTTTGGACTTCCTTCAAAAATGATTTGGCCACCATTGAGGCCGGCTTCTGGTCCAATCTCTATGACATGATCGGCATTCTTAATGACGTCGGGTTGGTGCTCGATGACAAGCAGAGAGTAGCCAACGTCGACGAGGCGGTGGAAGACCGTGAGAAGTTTCTCGATGTCGCTGAAATGAAGTCCGGTCGTGGGCTCATCTAGGATGAGTAAGGTGTTGACGCTACCGCTGGTGGAAGTCAGAAGGCGGCAGAGTTTTAGGCGTTGGGCCTCGCCGCCGGAGAGCGTGTTGAGAGGTTGACCTAGGCGGAGATAGCCAAGACCGGTTTCCACCAAGGGCTGAAGGGCCTTACGAGTTTTAGAAAGAAGGAGGTTCTCTTTATTGGTAAGGCCTTCAATTCCTTCCAGAAATGTCATGGCTTCTGAAGCGGTTAACCGGAGAAAATCGACAACCGACTTCTCATAGTAGCGATAAGATTCGGCGATCCTTGTGAAGCGGGTGCCGTTGCATTCGGAACAGGTCAGGTAAAGATCAGAAAGGAACTGCATTTCGACTTTCTCAAAACCATTTCCTGAGCAGCGTTGGCAGCGTCCAGGGCCGGAATTAAAGGAAAAATATCCAGGGGTAAGGTGGTCTGCTCTAGCCGAAGAGGTAAGTGAGAGGAGTTGGCGAATATGCTCGAAGGCACCTAGTAGAACTGCGGGGGTTGAACGAGGGGTGCGGGAAAGAGGGGACTGGTCGATTAGCTCTACACCCCGGAGTTCGTCAATGCCTGTAATTTTGGCTGGCGCAGGCTCATTATCAATAGAGAGCCCAAAATGTCGGGCGAGATTGTTATAGATGATAGGGTGAGCAAGGGTAGATTTCCCCGAACCTGAGACTCCGGTTAGACAGCTGAATACGCCGAGAGGAAGATCGAGTGACAGGTTGGAAATATTATTTGCTGAGGCCTTTTCAATTGAAAGACTAGCCCGCGGCTTCCTTAGTTTGCTGGGAATAGGAATTGATTGCTGTCCGGAGAGATACTGAAGGGTGAGCGACTTCTTTTTTAAATTAGTTTTAGTTGGTCCCTGATAAGTAATTTGTCCTCCGTTTTCCCCCGCTTCAGGTCCCATGTCGATAAGTTGATCTGCTTGTTGCATCACCGCTTCGTCATGTTCAACTACCACCAAAGTATTACCCTTGTCACGGAGGTTGTGCATGACTTTGGTCAGACGATGAATGTCACGGTGATGAAGCCCGACAGTCGGTTCATCGAGGACGAAGAGGGTCTGGGTAAGTGCTGACCCTAGACAGGTGGTGAGGTTGACGCGGGCGATTTCACCACCTGAAAGGGTTCGCGCTTGGCGATCGAGGGACAGATATCCGAGACCAACCTCGCAAAGGTAATTCAGACGTGAGGTGATCTCGTGTAAGACCAAATCCGTTGTTTTATCGAGAGGTGCATGTGAAGTGGAAATTCCTTCAAAGAAAAAGAGGAGTTGGTCGAGCGGGATTTGCCAGAGCTCTGGAAGGGTTTTTCCAAGGATTTTAAAGTGAAGGGCATCGGGTTGAAGTCGGGTCCCTTGGCAATCGGGACATTCGGTGTAGGCTCGATACCGGGAAAGGAAGACACGGACGTGCATCTTGTAGGCTTTTGTTTCCAACCAGTCGAAGAAACCTTGAATCCCATACCACCGATTTTCTTGCCAAAGTGCCTCGGATTGCTCAAGAGATGAGAGGGGTGATTTGTTACTACGTTCCCCATATTTCACCCACCGCTGTTGTTCCGAATCGAGCTCGTTCCAACGAAGGTTTGGATTAATCCCGGCCTCTTTACAGCTTTTGAGGAGATCGCGCTGGCAATCTTCGCCACGTTCACCTTGAAATGGTTTGATGGCCCCGTTGCGTAGCGAAATAAGCTGGTTTGGAATTGCTTGATCGAGATCGATGCCGATGACTTTTCCAAAGCCACGACAGTTGTTGCAGGCACCGAGAGGCGAGTTAAAAGAGAAGAGTGAGGAGGTGGGTTTGACTAGAGGAGCCCAGCTAGTGGTGAAGGTTTTTATGGTTCCTTCAGCACTTGAGATCGCGGCGGCTCCCTTGCCCAGGGCGAGGGCCTGCTCGAAGGATTCGGTCAGTCGGGATTTGTTGCGAGTCGTGACCTTGAGTCTGTCTTGAATTATTAATACCTCCCGCGGGAGTTTTTTGAGTGAGGGAGCGGAATCGGTCCGGATGACTTTATGGCCAAGAAAAATACGGAGATAGCCCTGCGAGTTTAGGAAAGGAAAGAGATCATCGGGTGTGGTATCCGATGGGACGGGGATGGGGAAAAGGACGAGAATGTTCTCGTCTTGGTGATTTGAGGTGACCCATTCGAGAATCGATTTGGGGTTGTCGGGGCGTAATTCCTCTCCTGTTTCGGGATGGAATCCTTTGGCAAGTCTTGGGTAGAGCAGTTTGAGATAGTCGTTGATCTCTGTGAGGGTCCCAACAGTAGATCGGGTCGTGCGAATCGTATTTTTCTGTTCGATTGCGATAGCGGGGGGAATGCCATCAATGCGGTCAACTTCCGGCTTGTCCATTCGGTCAAAAAACTGGCGAACATAAGGCGAGAAAGTTTCGACATAGCGTCGCTGACCTTCGGCGTAGAGAGTGTGGAAGGCTAGAGATGATTTGCCGGAACCTGACGGTCCGGTGATGACCGTGAGCTTTCCGATTGGAATCTCAAGATCGAGATTCTTTAAATTATGCTGACGAGCGCCACGAATTTTAATGGCGTTTTCTGCGGAATTAAGGTCAGCTTTTTTTGGCACGCGGAAAGTTAGCGTGGGAGAAGAGGGGCGCAAGCAGGGGGGAGGAATTTATTCGTTATCGTCTTCCTCTGTAGGTTCTACCGGAAGAGGAACCTTTTCCTTATCCATGATTTTCTCAAAGCGGTCATCGTTATCAGTCGTGACTTTGTTCTCGAGGATGAACATCTTTCCTTTAGCTACTTCTCCTTTTTTGAGGACGAAGTTGGCCGTCTTGGTGAGGAGATCCAAATAATCCTGCATGGCCTCATCAAACTGGTCCTCGTATTCTTCTTCAAGAGCCTTGGTTTCTTCTTTGGCTTCCTTAAGCTTTCGCTTGAGGCGCCCGGGGTATGCATCAGGTAGGCTATCGGGGAGCTCGTTTCTTTCCAGATACCCTTCGTACTGTTCGATTAAGTCTTCCTTAATAGCTTCACCTAGCGGATAGGATTTGATGGCGCTTATGATCTCTTTGAGGAAATCCTCTACGAGGCCGTCGTATTTCTTGCGAAACTTGTCGTAGGCACGCCCGTGGCGATACCTGATCTTGTCACGGATTTTTTCAAGTGCCGCAAGAAGGCCACTTTCGCCGGTTCCATTTACAGATGCTCTGGGCATGTTGCGAAGTGCTGGAACTGACCATTCAATGAGAAAATGGTTGGTTTTGGTTCCGTTCTTGTCTTCATCATTGGCCCCCAAGGAATTTCCTTTTTTCTCAATGACAAGGTAGTTTTCGTCCTCCCCAGAGTTATCGGGTTGGTCTTCAAGCCAGGTGATGAATGTGAAGGCTTCGCCGGTGACAAATTTCCAAATTTCGGCTACGCTTTCGTCGCGTTTTCCTCCGATCCAACAACTTCCAGAATCGTCAAGGGTAGACTTGAGACTGAGTGCCATGAAAGAGGCTTCCTTATCGTTTGAAGGAACCGCGAGGTGTCCCCCGGCGTTGGAGGCAATAAGTGATGCTTCCTCCCAGTTGACGGCATCCTTTACAAGGAGGAATCTTGAACCACCGACGTTAAAAGTCCCGGAAGGGAAGATTGGGGTGCGCTTGTTATTTAATGCCTCTCCAGTGCGAGCGAGTTGAGAGGCAAGCGAAGCGGGTGTGCTTCCATCGAGGCGCCATTCCAAGAGGGCAGGAAATTTTTGGAGTCTGTGGTGATCTTCCAAATTCGGGGAGCCGGACGAGATTGCACCGAAGTCTTCACCATCCGGATTATCAGTGGTTCGATCGTCGGGAGATTTCTCCACCCAGACTTTCGCGTCAACGGCAGAGCCGTCACTCCAAAACCATTTCCCCTCGAATCCTGAATCCGAGGCTCCGGTCCAGACGGGGCTGGCACTTTTAAAATTTTCGTGAAACCAAGCGAGATCGGCAGTGGTAGGGAGGAGGGTTAGATGCGCGCCATGTCGGTTGGCGAAGTTGTTAGCCTCGTCCCACGTCATGTTTTGTTTCAAAAGAAAATAGGCTGATTTCTCACTCTTGATGGTGCCAATTGGGAATTCATCCCGCAATCCGTCAACAAGAAGCTGAGCGAGGCGGGCAAGTGACTCTAGGGGAGTTTCCGCAACCTCTTCAGGAGTGACAACTTTCGGTTCGGGCTTGGCTTTATTTTCTTTGTTAGCCATTTTCCCAATTTCTCCGGCTGGCTTTTTGTCAGGGAGATCTTTTGGCTTAGGCGCTGGCTTCAACTCGGCTTTATTTTCAGGGATGCCAACTTGAGGCTTTTCGTCCTCTTTTCCAAAAATATAGAATGAGACAGCTCCTCCTCCTAGAAGGAGAAGAAGGATAACTACAAAAGAGGCGACTCCGGATTTCTCTTTGTTACTGGCAAGAACAACGTTGCTGCCGGAGTTCAGGATTGGGGTAGCGGTTGGCGTCGTTGCAAATTGAGGTCCCCCAAGCATTGGGATGAGGTTGTCGAGATCGTCTGCCAGTTCGCCAACGTCCGGATAACGAAGATTGGGATTAGCGTTGGTTGCCTTCTTTAGAATGTTGTCGATCCGAGGGTCGATCCCGGTTGTCATGCTATGGCTGTTAGCTTCTGGATGACGCCCACAGAGTAGTTCGTAAAGTAATGCACCCACCGAGAAAATATCAGAGCGCTGGTCGACCTCCATTCCATCCTGAAAAATTTCTGGAGCGGTGTAGCCAGGAGTGCCGAACACGAGGCCTTCGTCGTCTCCCCTGCCAACGGGATGAGCTAGTCCAAAGTCACCAATTTTGGGATTGGCATCGGCATCAAGAAGGATGTTAGCGGGCTTGATGTCACGGTGAATGATCCCACCGTGGTGAGCGTGGGCAAGGCCACGGGAAATGGTGGAGACCATTTCAAGTGCAACAGCGGGGTCGATTGCCCTGTTATGGGCCGAGTAGTAGAGTGCTTTGCCATGGACAAACTCCATCACAATATAGAGCATCCCATCAATATCACCGAAGTCGTAAACGGAGATGAGATTTGGATGATTCAGTCGTGCCATAGCCTTTGCTTCTGCTTCAAAGGATGATCTGAATTGTGGGTCGTCACCGAATTCACGGGGTAGGATCTTAATCGCAACCAACCGGTCCAAAGATTTTTGTCGGGCTTTGTAAACTGCCCCCAACCCCCCCAGCGCAATGAAAGCCGCTAACTCATAGGCCGGGAATAGAGGCTCAAGCTCTTCAAGAGTTGGTGCAACAAATTCCGTGGGATTCGATTGGTCTTCGGCCATGATGCGTTCGTTGTTAACGGTGGGTATGTGGAAGGGTTCCAAGGTCAGTAAAATTTACGCTTTTTTTTCTCAAAAGGTGACAAAATAAACACCTTCCGCGTTCTTAAAGCGACCTGTCTTTAGATTAGATCCAAATCTCGAGAAATCATTATAAAATTTCGGCAATTTGAACAGCGTTAAGGGCGGCTCCCTTTTTGATCTGGTCGCCAACCACCCAGAGGGCGAGGGCATTTGGCAAAACCTGATCCTTTCTGATTCGCCCGACTTCGCAGTCATCATTACCCGTTGTCCCCAGAGGGACGGGGTAGAGGGCCTTTTGAGGGTCATCGACCAATCGAATGCCGCGCCTTCCTTCAAAGGTCTTTCGGGCATCCTCAACGGAAGGATCTTTTTCAAAAATGGCCGTGATTGAGATGGAGTGCGAGCGCACGACAGGGACGCGAACGCAAGTGCAGGTGACTTTGAGTTCAGGGATCCCAAGAATCTTTCGGCTCTCATGGAGCATCTTTTGCTCCTCTTTGGTGTAGCCAGTTTCTTGAAAGACATCGACATGCGGGATCACATTGTGGGCAATTTGGTGGGGGTAAACACTTGTTTTTAAAGGGTTTCCAGCGACGAGAGCCTTAATTTGCTCTTCCAATTCGATGATCCCCTGAGCTCCGCTTCCCGAGACTGCTTGATAGGTTGAGGCAATGATTCCCTTCAATCCAAAGGCCTGATGAAGGGGGGCGAGTCCCATCAGAGTGATAATCGTGGAGCAATTCGGGTTAGCGATAATGTTGCGGGAGGGATTAAGAGCGGCTCTCCCATTGATCTCGGGCAGGATCAGGGGGACGTCAGGATTCATCCGGAATGCCGATGAATTATCGATCACGATACATCCAGCTTCAGCTGCAATCGGGGCAAATTCTTTCGAAATACCGCCGCCAGCTGAAAAGAGGGCGATGTCGATTCCGTGAAACGATTCTACCGTCAATTCTTCCACCGTGAGTGCCTCATTTCGAAACTTCAGACGTTTACCTGCAGAGCGAGTCGAGGCAAGTAAGGTAATTTTTGACAGGGGGAAATTACGCTCTTCGAGGCAGGTGAGCATTTCCCGACCGACTGCGCCGGTTGCGCCGACGATTGCTACATGAGGCTTTTTATCCATGAAAGAGCTGAGACGATATCGGGGTTTGTGAGCGATGCAATCCCAGTTTTGGTCGTGATTTTAGAGGTGTGTTCATGAAAAAGGTTAGAAAAGATCACTTAACGACTTGCATGCCTTTGTGAGGTTATTACCCTCCTCCTAACTCGGAGCGGTAACTGCCACGCAGTAGCCGGACCTGATTTCAGGAAAATGCTAGATTTTTTTCCGCGCAAAGAACAAAATAACAAAAAGAAAAAACAATGAAAATTGCTACCATCCTCGTCCTGATCGCAGCTCTTGCTGGCTTCTCCCTCACTTCTTGCAGTGTTCTCCCAGCAGAAGCACCAGCAGCGCCTACTCCTATCGTTATTCCTGACAAGTAAACTTGGTAGCCAGTAAAAAGGTTTGAGCCGGAGTCGATCCTTCTTGGATTTCTTTGGCCGTCCAGTTTAGGCCCCAACCACAATTCCAAAGACATGAAATTTGTTAAACTTTTTGCAGTTGCTTCATTTGCAGTTGCTTCTCTCGGTCTTAGCTCCTGCGGGTGCTGCTCCGGTGAAGCCCCTATTCCATCACTTCGTCGGCTTCCTAGTTTTAAGGATATTCCTGTGGAGCAGGAAGCTCCTGCGGCAAAGGAAGCTCCAGCGGCTGAAGACTCTCCAGCGGCTGAAGACTCTCCTGAGGGGAGCGAAACTCCCGTTCAATCGGAAAAGTAAAACGCGGACTCGTTCAATGTTTCAAGAGAGTCAGGGCACAGCCCGTGGCTCTTTTTTTTGTTCGGCTCACGCCAGAATTGGCTTTACGACATGGCCGTGAACGTCTGTTAGTCGATAGTGACGCCCTTGAAACCGATAAGTCAGTTTCTCGTGATTGATTCCGAGAAGGTGAAGAAGAGTTGCCTGAAAATCGTGAACGTGGACAGGGTTGTTGGCGACGTTAAATCCGATGTCGTCTGACTTTCCGTATGTGATCCCGGGTTTCACGCCACCGCCAGCCATCCAGATGGTGAAGGTGTAGGGGTGATGATCGCGGCCCCATCTAGAGCGGTTGTCAAGATTTCCCTGAAGGAAAGGTGTGCGGCCAAATTCGCCCCCCCAAATTACAAGAGTTTCATCAAGAAGCCCTCGTTGCTTCAGATCCTGGACGAGAGCTGCTGAGGGTTGATCTGTATCGCGACACTGGTTGTAGAGTTCGGTTGTTAAAGAGTTATGCTGATCCCAACCAGCGTGCATTAATTGAACATAGCGAGTTCCTCGTTCGAGGAGCCGGCGGGTCAGCAGGCAATTACGCGCAAAACTCCCGGGTTCGTGAACTTGGGGACCATAGAGATCGAGAGTCGATTTTGACTCACCGGAAATATCGGCTAGTTCCGGCACACTTGTCTGCATGCGATAAGCCATTTCATACTGTGAGATACGAGTTTGAATCTCGGGATCACCGACAGAGTCATATTTGCGCTGATTTAAGTCTGCGATCCCATCGAGCATTTGGCGTCGGAGTTGAGGGCTAACTCCATTGGGGTTATTGAGGTAGAGAACGGGGCTGGCTCCAGCACGGAGCTTCACACCTTGGTGCCGCGAGGGGAGAAACCCGGAAGACCAATAAGAGTCGTAGAAAATCTGGCCACAGCTTGTTCCCTTGGATACGGAGGTCATGACCACGAAGGTTGGAAGGTTTTCGTTCATCGATCCCAGACCATAAGAAAGCCATGATCCGACAGTCGGACGTGAGGGGAGTTGAAATCCGGAGAGGAAAAAGTTGATCGCAGGAGCATGGTTCACCTGCTGAGTGTGCATGCTCTTGATGAAGCAAAGGTCATCGACAATCTTCGCGGTGTAAGGCATGAATGCGCTGACAGTGGCTCCGGATTCACCGTGCTGTTTAAAGGGTTCGACGGGAGCTAATAATCGACGCTTGTCCGCGGCAGCAGACATGGTCGAAAAGCGTTTCCCCTCCATGTAAGATTCAGGAACTTTTTCACCGTGGAGTTTTGTGAGTTTGGGTTTGTAGTCAAAAAGCTCGAGGTGACTTGGTGCTCCATTTTGGAAAAGATAAACGACACGCTTTGCCTTTGGCGCAATTGCTTGGGCAGCCTCAAGGATACGGTCTTCTGACGCTGAGGCGTTATTATTAAGGAGGTGAACGAGAGCTGGAATGCCCAAGCCGGTTGCGGCTTTTCCGAAGAAGTGGCGACGATTCGAGAGGAGTTGAGATTCAAAAATCGGATTCATGACTATTCCTTAGTGAGGGCTTCATCCGTGTTGAGAAGCGAGAGAATGGTTGAGGTGAGAGAGGCCTGCTCAAGAGGTTTGATTTGATCTGTGATGGCGAGCTCTCCAGCGGAAAGTAGTGCGGTTACTTCCGCGGGGTTTTGTTCGTAATGAATGCGAGATGCTTCGTGCATGCGCTTGATGATTGTCAGTTCTTCTTCGTTTGGATTACGAGCGGTGATCAGTTTAAAGGCGGTTTTGAGGATCGCCTTAGGGCTAGTTTTATGGGCCCGGTAGGCGATTCCACGTGCGGCCTCTAGATAAAGCGGACCATTCAAAGTTGCCAAGGCGTGCAGGGGAGAGTTTGTCCTGTAGGTCCCGACTTCACAGCCTTCCCGTTTGGCATTGTCGAAAATCATGGGCGGTGCGGAGATTCGGCGCCAGAAGGTATAAAGGGTTCGCCTTCTCAGATTGTCGCCGGTATCCGGAGTATACTTCTTTTTGCCGAAGGTGACCTCGGCCCAAAGTCCCTGTGGTTGCCAGGGTTTGACCGGAGTCCCTCCGAGCTGTCGAATAAGACGTCCGGAGAGAGCGAGAGCTTGGTCCCGAATCATCCAAGAAGGAAGGCGGTAGCGGGGAGCTCGCGCAAGGAGCCTGTTTTCGGGGTCTCGTTCAAGAGCAAGGGAATCGACCTTTGAGGATTGTTGGTAAACTTCGCTGGTCACGATGGTTTTGATGAGCTTTTTGAAATCCCAGTCGGATTCGATGAAATCTGCTGAAAGCCAATCGAGGAGTTCGGGATAAATTGGAATCTCGGATTGCACACCAAGATCTTCCGGCGATTTAATCAGGCCAATGCCAAAGAGTTCCTGCCAGATCCGGTTAACTGTGACTCTTGAGGTGAGAGGGTGATCTGGAGAAACCAGCCAACGGGCGAGGTCGAGGCGATTGTAATTTTCTTTTTCCGGAAGCGGGGGCAGTAGCCCGGGTGTTGCTGCTTCCACTTCCTTGCCCTGCGCCTGATAAGAACCAACTGCGAGGATGTGGGTTTTTCTGCGGTCCTTGCGATCTTCCATAACCATGACCTGCGGAGCTCCCTTCCTAACTGTGCTGATTTGCGCTTCTAGGGCGCTAATGTCTGCAGAGATTTTTTGATATTCACCACGACTTGCAAGGAATGCCGCGTCGAGGCGTTTTCTATGGTCCGGATTACGTTGGTCAGGTGCTATTGCGAGGAGCTGTGCAACGTTTTGGTCATCTTCTTCGAGTGAGGGTGTCGCCGCGTCGGTAACGGAGATTTTAAAACGGCCTATGTAGTGTTGAGCATGATGTGAATTGTGGCGGAGGACAATTTTAATCTGGTCACCTTCCTGGGCTGTTAGTGGTTTGCCGAGGTGGAAGATAGCAGCGTGATCACGATCAATTGAAGTTCCATTGAAGATGGCCCAACCATGTGTGTTTCCATTTTCCAAAGCGGTCGCGATCTTGTAGGAACTTTGCTCAAAAGTTGCAATTGGTCGTTCAAGATCTAGGGGCTGAGCCTGTTTGCCTTTGCGGATCAGGTGAGTCTCAAATCTGGTCAGGACGAAGTTTCCACTATCCGATCGGGCAATGCCGCCTTTGGTCATCGAGGGATGGCGAAGGGCGTCTAATCGGAGGGCAGAGATTTCTCCGATTGGAAGTGGTGCCGTGAATTGAAAGGTCGCTTTGTTGGGGTTACTCCCCGAGCTCAGGATCGATTGATCTGGAAGGTGTTCAAACTTCAATCCCTGGTCGCTCGCTGTGATGGAACTTGCTCTGAGGCTTTTCCATTGCGAGTTTTGCTGGCGTTGGTTTTCTTCCCAAGCTTTTTGTTGCGGAGCAAACTTTGCTGCTACGGCTTTTTGTTGTCCTCGGATTTCGGCGAGTTTACCCCGGATTTCGTCTTCTTTATCGATTTGTTGTTGAGTGGGAACTTCGAGGACAGGTTTAGTCTGTGGATCTCCGCCGCTACCATTGACCGGAGTTTGATTAAAGAATGCTGTAAGCGAATAGTAATCTTTTTGGCTAAGTGGGTCATATTTATGATCGTGACATCGGCAGCAGTTAAAGGTGAGACCCATCCAAACAGTGCCAACGGTTTCGGTCATGTCAAAGACGTAGTTGACGCGATTCTCTTCAGGGATTGAACCGCCTTCGCCGTTAATGGCGTGATTTCGTAGGAAGCCGGTCGCAAGCTTTTGTTCCAAGGTCGCTTCAGGAAGCAGGTCGCCGGCAATTTGCCAGATGGTGAAGTCATCGTAGGGGAGATTACGGTTGATAGCATCAATGACCCAATCTCGCCATGGCCACATTGTTCGCTCGCGGTCGCCTTGAAAGCCGTTTGAATCGGCGTAGCGGGCGGCATCAAGCCATGGCCACGCGAAGCGTTCGCCGAGTGCTTTGTCCGCTAAGAATTGATTAACGAGCCGCTCCCAAGCGCTGGGACCTTCATCCTTAAGAAAGGCCGAAACTTCTTCAGGGGTTGGGGGGAGGCCACGCAGGTCAAATGAAAGTCGACGGATGAGGGTTGCTTTGGAGGCTCGTGGCGAAAGGTCCATCTTGAGCTTCTTTAACTTTTGTTTCACCAGCGAGTCGATAGGATGCATGGAGAGGTCTTGAACCTGTGATTTTTTTACGGCAATAAAAGTCCAGTGGTTTTCGTACTTTGCTCCTTCCTTAATCCAGCGGTAGATTAGTTTCTTCTCTTCAGCATCCAGTTTTAGGAGGTGGTCGGGCGGGGGCATCATGTCATCTGGGTCATCGGAAATGATGCGCTTCCAGATGAGGGATTTTTCAGGATCGCCCGGAAGAATGGCTGATCCCGATTTGCGATCAGCAAAGGCTCCTTCAGGTGTGTCGAGTCGTAGATTTGCCTCCCTTGAGTTGGGGTCGAAGCCATGGCAGACAAAGCAATGGTCTGACAACAGAGGCCTGATGTGGCTGTTGAAGCCTATGGGTTCGCCAGCGGCAGTAGCTACATGGATGAAAATGAAGAAATATCTTAACATTGAGTTTAAATTGAGAATAGGGGGGGCTTCGCCAAATTAAAGACGTCTTACAAATTCAGTTGGGTGGCTTTAGTTATACGAAAAATTACTTACGCGTCTTACTTTGGAGGAAGAGATTGGGAGGATGGTCAAAAGGCCCGCCATCAAAAAATCCGTGAGTTTCATACTTTTAATCAAGGATATGTATCTGGGGTTTCCAGGGGCAAGGCATCTTGAACCAGCCGAGTCAGCCTGTCATCTTGGCTAATCGGCCGATTCCGGCATTTGAAATTCCAATCCCGCGGCACTGATTGTTGGTAAGAAGCTAGAGAGCTGGTGTGTTGAGCTAATTATCATTAATTTTGACGATTTAATTTTATTTGGTTTTGGTGTTTTTTTGACCAAGCAGGTTGAGGAAATCTTGCAAAAAGAGGAGGGAGGACGGAAATCGTGCGAATTTGGCAAATATTTCCGGATTTTCGGCTTATCGGGGCTGCGAATCGTCTCTATAAACAGGAATCCTACGATATGAGTAATCTTCGACTCAAACTTCAGCGCAGTCTATTGTTCGGGCTTCTGGTCTTTGGAGCACCTGCTCTTGCGCAAAATTCGGTTCTTTTAAGCGAGGCCGCAGCCCGATCAGCTGATGCTCGTGATGCTGGCTCGCTGCTTGAGGAGGGGGATAATGCGTATCTCGAAAATGACTATAAGTTGGCCATTGATAAGTATGCCGAGGCTCTGTCGAAGCTTCCGAAAGGGGCTCAGCCGGTCGTTGGCTTGCGAGCGACTGCGGTTCAGCGATTTTCACAGGCCTCGTTGGTGCAAGCGCAGGATCTGATGAGCAAGGGCGACGCAAAGAACGCGCGGGCCTTGGTTAAAGATGCCCAGACCGTTGACCCGGATAATCCCCAACTTAAGTTGTTTTTGGCTAAAATGGACGATCCGATTCGTTACGAGTCAGCCTTGACTGCCGAGCACACCGCGAACGTAGCGAGGGTTCAACGTCTTCTCCAAGAGGGTCAAAGTTACTATGATCTGGGACAGTTTGATCGAGCCTACATGACCTACGAGGACATTCTACGCATCGACCGATACAACAAGGCGGCGCGTCGGGGAAAAGAGATGGTGAACGCGGCGAAGGCAGGCTATGCGGAGGCGGCTCGGGATCAGGCACGAGCTGAAATGTTAAAGGGGGTGGATGGAAGTTGGGAGCAGAAGGCTGCCTCCCAGTCCGGGGTTCCGGTCATTGGCGGAGATGATTTTGGAGCTGTTGATCAGAAGGCCAATATTCAAAGCAAGCTGAACAGCATCAATCTTCCTGAGGTCCGCCTGAGTGGAGCAACTCTCGATGAGGCGGTCGATTTTTTGAGAGCGGTTTCCGTGCAGGCGGACAAGACGACTTTGGACGAAGCTCAAAAGGGAGTTCCTTTTTTGGTGCAGTTGGGGAACGAGTCCATGCCGGAGGTTCAAAAGATTCGTGATTCACGGATCGACTTGACTCTTCGTAATGTCCCCTTGGCCGAAGTTTTGAAGTTAGTTAACGAAGCTTCCGGCACTACTTTCCGGGTGGATGATTTCGCGGTGGTGATCAATGCCGCAGGATTTTCGGACCCCACTTTGGTTCGCCGGGAATTTCGAGTTTCTCCTGATTTTTTGACAACTGGGGCCGTAGGTAAGGCGGAGGAAAATAAGGATCCTTTTGGAGCCGATGATCAGGAGGGTGGACTGATTGCAAAGAAGCTTTCAGCAAAAGAGAAACTCCAGGGTTTTGGGGTTAGTTTTCCGGACGAGGCTAGTGCTGCCTATAATTCCAACACCAATATGCTCATCGTCCGGAACACGGTGGCGAACATGCAGCTTATCGAGGCGATCGTCGCCGATTTGGCGAAAAGCGAGCCTTTGATAGTGACGGTGCGGACGACTATTGTTGATATCAGTCAGGATCAACTCGATGAGCTTGATTTTGATTCGATGCTTGGTGAGTTCAATGTCGGAGAGCATGGAATCCTTTCGGGAGGAACGACGGGAACGGGCGCTCCAATTACGGACATGATTGGGGGGCGTCCAGTCACATCGGGAAACCGCAGCGGACAGCTTGCCGGCACTACCGAAGGTTTGGATGCTTTGCTGAAGAGAGTGTCTCCACCGACTGCTTCAGGTGTTTTGTCAAATGACGGGGTCGGGGGGGGGAGCGCGGATATCCGTTTGCCTTCCACTCCAGATAGTTCAGGAACGAGGGGGTCTGGTATCATTAGCCTGCGCGGAATCATCGATAATTCTGCTCACGAGATTTTGATGAGGGGGCTTTCCCAAAAGAAGGGTGTTGATGTTATGGTTCGCCCAGAAGTTGTAACTCGATCTGGTCAGAACGCGGTGGTTCAGTCCGTGGTGGAATTCCCATATCCCGAAGATTTTGAACCTCCTCAGATTCCGAATCAGGTTGCGGGTGGTGGAGGTATTGTGACTCCAGCTACCCCAACTAATTTCATTACTCGAAATCTTGGAATTACTCTCGAGGTTCTTCCACAGGTTGGACCAGACCGTAAGATTATCGAGGTTTCGGTGAATCCGGTCGTTACTGACTTTGAAGGTTTCGTCAATTACGGCACTCCAATTGTTGGCTCGAGTAATACTGCAAGCATTGACTTTGTAAATCAGACGGTGGCAACCCAAAGCGTTTTTGGTGAAATTACTGCGAATGCGATCCTTAAGCCGCTTTTTAGAACAACACGCGGGAATACTAGTGTTCGCGTCGTAGACGGGCAGACAGTTGTAATGGGTGGGCTTATTAAAGAAATTCGAAAAGAAATTCACGACAAAGTTCCCATTCTCGGTGAACTTCCTTTGGTCGGTCGAATCTTTCAGAGTAATGGGATTTCGGTTGAGAAGCGTGCTGTGATTATCTTTGTGAACGTCGAATTGACCGATCCAGCAGGAAAACCCTACCGCGATCGTTGATGAGCACGAACATCCCCCCACGTTCTAGCCAAGGAGAGAATAATATAGACTCCGCCCCGTTGGGTCCGGAGAAAGAGCAATACTCGCTCGATGAAATGATGAAGGCGCTCCGCGATAAGGAGCGTGCAAAGGAGGCTCAAGGTGAGGTAGTGACTCGCTCTGATGGCACGATTGCCCGAAAGGTGAAGCGCCGGAGACGTCGCTCGGAGCAAGCAAGCGAGGATAGCCCAGAGCGTGAGAAAAAGCGCCTTCTCGTAAAGGTTGTTATCGGGGCCACCCTAATCCTAGTTTTATTTCTTACCGTTTTGTTTTTGATCTTGATGCAAAATAGTAAAGGTCATCGTGACAAACTTGCACAGCAGGCCTCCGAGTGGAGTGGAGCTGAGGTCGAGTTCAAAGGATTAAAGCGAATGCCGTTTGCTGTCTCTATTAAAGAGGCAAATTTCAGATGGAATCAGACCAATTTTGTTCGGAATTTGTCCCTAAATAACATTGAAGGGCATGTCCGATTTTTAAATTATTTGGGAGCCCGTCCGAGTGGGTTGCAGATTGGTGGAAGCAAGGGCCAATTGAGGCTCGCTATGCCCTCGGACAGCGGAGATGCAGGCGATCCTCTGAGTGAGGAAGATTTTCCATTCGACTTTGACGAATACTACTGTAACTCGCTCGATGTTTTTTTTGGGGCAGATGCTCCGATTGGTTTCAGTAAGGTCGATGCTATTTTTTCCTACGCTGGAGGTGATGGTTACCAGGTGACTCTTGATGAAGGGACTTTTCGAGTTGACGGTTGGGAAGATTTTCCGGTTTCCAAAGGCGTGATGCGTTTTAAAGACGGTGTCTTGAGTTTAAAGGCCTTGTCACTTAAGAATTCACCCAAAAGTGGAATTTCGCTGGCATCTGATCTAAAATTGAGTGGAGAGGTTTTGATGGAATCGGGCGAGAAATCGACACTTGAAATTACAACAGATCAATTTCCGATGGATGTTTTAATTGGGAAGAAACTCTCGCGTTTTTTTAGTGGTTCGATCGTCTCATCATCCGGGAAAGTTCAGTTTACGGTTGGGAACGACTACTTTGATGAGGTTGAAATCGATCTTAAAGCAAGCGCTGCCAAAATGAAACGACTGCCATTTCTGGTGAACCTTCATTCCTTATTTCCGAATCATAATTTGGATCTTCTGGAATTCCACGAGGGAATTAGCAATTCGCCGATCACTGGGAAGGTAAGAGCAAAACCGGAAGGTGTGGCTTTAGAGAATTTTCAATTCTCTGAGAAAGGGAAGGTGTCCTTAAGTGGTAGCTTACTCATTACTAATGATGGGAGAATTAGAGGACGTCTTGAAATTTCGATCAACCGCTTTTATCTTTCTAGCCAGGAACGGTTCAAAGGAAGCCCTCATCTCGTTGGGTCGGATACGACTGGGTTTGTGAGTTTTAAATTTGATGTCGGTGGCACAGTCGACCGCCCCACTGATACTTTTCTCGAGATGCTCGGTGTGGATTCTACGTCCCTTCAGGTTGATGATCCAACCAACGAATCGGAAGATAAGATTTGGGAAAATCTTATAAACCCTCGCGGAGAAAAAGTTCCTCCTGATCCAGATATTTTAAAACCACTTAATGTCGAATAGGTTGGTTTTTTCTTCTAGGATTTACCTCTGCTGTCGATACTGCACGTCGAGATGAAGAATCCTTTTACTTCTAACTTTGAATCGTTTGAGGGGCCGATGAGTCCGCTTGTCGAAAATCTGCATGGGGACAAGTTTGACCAATTGAAAGGGCTTATAAGCGGCAAAGAGGGTGTGCTGGTTTCGCTTCGTGCTCCTCGGGCAGGATATGGGAAAACTATGCTCCTTTCTCGGTTGCGCGAAGAGATGCGGGGAGCTTCCGTGATGGTTCCCATCGATCTTTCAGCCGATTCTAGAATTGATGAGAAGGATGTTTTGGGGCGGCTCCTCGACCAGCTCACTTCTGTGCTTCCGGGCAAGAGAGGTCTTACTAGATTAGATTTTAGTGTGCGCCGTATTTTGGCAAATGCCCTGATTCCGCTGGTGGAGTCTGGCGAGGTTCCAAGTCCGAATCGAACAGAGTCACTGCGAAGTCTCCGCGAAAGCCCAGAGAAGGTTTTTGATTTTCAGAAGGAATCAGCGGCTGTTGCACAGTGGGTAAGGGTTCAATTTTCTGCTCTTTCGCCCCGGTTTGTATCGGTCATTGGCCATAGTTGTGGGGGGGTGACAGGTGACCTGTCGCAGTGGTTTTCTGCCTTGGCACGATTTGCCATGGCGCCCATTGAAAAGCGGGATCGGAATCAAGATCTGCTGAATGAGATTATCAGGGAAGGAGGTCAACTGCAGACTGGAATGAGCGACCATGGAGCGCTGATATCTTTTCTAAAATTGATCACAACAACCGATAATGTTGTTCTGGTGGTTGACGAGATGGATGGCTTGTTTTGTGATAGTGAGGCGGCGATTCGCGTCGCAAATACGCTTATCGGCCTCAGGCAGGCTGCACCCCGTATCAAGGTGATTTTTTCGGTGAATGATGATGTCTGGGAATCTACTTTTGCCCGAAGAATTCCACTTGGAATGCAGGATCGTTTCGAAGACTCGGTCATTCGATTACAGCCTCTTGATGAGGGAAGGGTGATAGAACTTTTGAGAATTCGTCATATTGATGGCGCAGAGGACCTTCGCCGAAAGATCGACTTGAATGACGAGGAGTTATATCCAAGAGCTATTCTGCGGGCCGCCCGCGATGTCTTAGACTCGCAAGCAACATCAGAGAAATTGGTAGCGGAGCAGCAAGAGTTACTCGATATAAGTTCACCCCAAACCAAGGATATTGGTTTTGCCGAAGTTTCATTGGAGAAGGTTGTCGAGACTGATTTGACGGAGTCGGGGAGGCCTGACGTCCCATTTGCTAGTCCGGTTGTGAAAATCAACTATCCCCCAAAGGTTGTTCGAAGAATTGGGATTCCCCGCAAGTATCTGGTGCAGCGAATTCGGCAGGAAAGCGATTCTGTTCGTATTCCTCCCGCGCCGCCGTTGCATACCTCATTCGAAAGTCCTTTTCGGGTTGCTGATTCTTCCCAGTTGGGAGACGGACAAGCTGAAACAAACTCGGTTTCACTTCCCGTTAATGAAGATGAGCCTTCTTCGAAAGACGGCCGCGTTGACAGTGATAGCATCGACGAATTGCTTCGCAAATTTCGTGAGAGGTAAGATAGTGCCGACCTCAATTAGCGGAAAACCTTTTGGAGGGAGTCAGTCATAATATTCTTGATTTCCTCCATCGAAACCGTGCGGTTAATTTCAGTTTCGACACTGGTCATGGCAACTCCATCAATGCCGCAAGGGGTGATCATTTGAAATGGTGCAAGCGAGAGTTTTTGGACGTTTAGGGCAAACCCGTGAAGGGTGACCCATGAACGGACCCCGACTCCCAGCGAGGCGATTTTTCGATCCTCGACCCATACTCCGGTCTGGCCTTCTCGGCGGATCGCGGTGATACCAAGAGTTCCGAGAGAAATAATAATGGCTTCTTCCAGATTCCTAAGGTGAAGGTGGAGATCTTTTATACGTTGGGTGAGATCGAGTATTGCATAGCCCACGAGCTGGCCCGGGCCATGGAACGTTCCCTGACCACCGCGGTTGATCTCAACCACTGGATGAGGGAGATGTTGGTGAACTTCTAGGCTGGATTTGTCCCGAGTCCGCCCGATCGTGTATACAGGCGCATGTTCGAGGAGAAGAATGAGATCCCCGATTTTTTGATCCCGCCGGCGTTGGACAAGATCCTCTTGAAGATCCCAGGTCTCTTGAAAATCTAAGCCAGCTCCAAGGTCTTGAAACATTAGGGAACTCATCGCTTTGATTTGGGCAACCTCAGCCAAGCTCGGATTTCTGTAAGTGAATGGCAGTTCAAAACATCTTCGCGTCGCAGCCAGCCTTTGCGAGCGAGTCGCGCGCCATAGGCTAGGAATTGCAGTTGTTCGGTTGAGTGGGCATCGGGATTGATCGAGCTTAGGACGTTTTTGTCACGGGCGCGATGCCACCAACGCCAATCCATGTCGAGGCGCCATGGATTACAGTTGAGTTCGATGACTGTTTTTGTCTCAGCTGCGCAATCGATGATTTTCTCCATGTTGACGGCATAAGGATCACGCTTGAGGAGGAGACGTCCGGTGACATGGCCGAGCATGGTGACGTGTTCATTTTCCATCGCCCTGATTAAGCGGTCGGTCATTTCTTTTTCGGGGAGATTAAAAACGTTATGGATGGAGGCGACGCAGTAATCGAGGTCGGCGAGTAAGTCGTCATGGAAGTCCAGCGAACCATCTTTGAGAATATCAACCTCCGAACCGGAAAGAAGCGCAAAGTCTTCGAAGTTTGCGTTTATTTTTTTTATCTCTTCAACCTGGCGGACTAGCCGTTCTTCGTTAAGCCCGTTGGCTTGGAAAGATGACTTGGAGTGGTCGGCGATGCCGAGATACTGAAGGCCGTGGTCTTGCGCGGCAGTAGCCATTTCCTCAAGAGTATTTTTTCCGTCGGAGGCAATAGTGTGGTTGTGAAATGTTCCCCGAAGGTGGGTGAGTTCGATGAGGTTTGGGAGTTCTGCGGAGCACGCAGCTTCGATTTCACCTCTGTTTTCTCTGAGCTCGGGAGCAATCCAATCGAGTTCCAGAGCGCGGTAAATATCAGCTTCTTCGTCGACGGTAGGGATTTCCCCTTCGGCAGTGAAATCATATTCGTTGAGAGAGAATCCCTTTTTCAAAGCCAGTGAACGAAGGGCGACGTTGTGCTCTTTACTGCCGGTGAAATACTGGAGAGCGAAAGGGAAGTGGTGATTGCTGACAGCACGGAGATCACACTGAAGGCCATTCTCCAGCCGGACGGATGCTTTGGTGTCGCCTTGAGCGATGACTTCCTGAACTTCAGGGAAGTCAGTGAAAAATTTCGTAAGTTCAGCAGGTTCTTTGGTGGCAACTAGGAAGTCGAGATCGTGGAGAGTTTCCTTGGCGCGACGGTAGGAGCCAGCAATAGCGGAGCGACTGACCTTAGGGTGTTCTCGAAGTCGTTCGAGTAAAGCCTCTGCAAGAGGTGCCACTTCGCCGAGTCGAAAGCGGTCGGCGAATTTCGCTCGGTTTTCGATAGCGCTGAGGATCTTTTCGACAGTTTTGGCTCCGAAGCCTGAGAGATCTGCGATTTCTTCTCCTTGGCAAGCTTCCTTGAGTTGGGCAATCGAAGAGATCCCGAGTTTGTCATAAAGGGCTTTAATTTTTTTGGGCCCAAGTCCCTGAAGCTCAAATAGCTCAAAAAGGGTTGGAGGAAACTCAGCGCGGAGGTTCTCAAAGTATTCCAGCTTCCCGGTCGATGCCAACTCGTAGAGTTTTTGTTGAAGGGCTTCGCCGATGCCTTTGATCCCTTTGAGGTCGTTTGCAGCAGCTCGTCCAACGATTTCGCCATCAAAGTTTTGCACCACTTCGGCACCATTTCGATAGGCCCTCGTCTTGAATGGGTTTTCTCCTTTGAGCTCCAGCAAGAGGGCGATCTCCTCAAGTGTGTTGACCAGTGATTCTCGGGTAACGTCCGCCATCTAGATTCAAGATGGTATGATGACAGCGATTTGCAAGACTAAGGCCTTCGCGGAAGGGGGTGGATCTGCTACCTCTTCGCCCATGAGCACTCCGAACTTGAAGTATTACAATGCTGCCATTAACGCAGCCCAAGCTGGTGATATTCCGGCAGCCCGGACCGCAATCGAATCGGCTCTCACCGAGGATCCAAACGATGTTCAGAGTTGGCAGCTTTACGGAGTGGTCCTGAATGCCCTAGGAGAAACTGAAAAGGCGGAGAAGGCCGTGGCGAAAGTAAAAGAGCTAGGTTTGAGTGAGGTTGATGAATTGATCATGAAAGCGGCGGATGCGATTGGTCAGAATAAATTTGGCGTGGCAATCACTTACTATGAAGACGCCCTTGAGCTGGAACCCAATCGCCCGGAAGTCTATGTCAGCTACGCTCTGGCGCTGATGCACGGCAATTATCCTTCCGATGCTGAAGAGGCGGCCAGTAAAGCCGTTGAAATGGCTCCGGATGATGCTTCGGCCTGGTATGCCAAAGGTCGGATACAAAGACTGCGTGGGCATAAGGTCGAGGCCCTTGCCAGCCTGAAAAAGGCAATTGAGCTTCAAGGGACTCTGGTTCTAGCTCGTTACGAGTGCGGGATGATTCTCGCAGAAATGGGCGAGTTAAAAGCTGCCCTCGAGTGCTTTGAACAAGTGTTGGTAGATCATCCCGAAGATCAAAATGCAATTGAGGCGAAAGCTGCTATTTTGGCCAAGATTGAGGAATTAAATTCCTAGTTGATAAGGATTGCATGCCGGAGCCGGAAAGGCAGGATGCGCGAAGCATCAGTAAGAGCAAAATTATGAGTCGTAAAATTTGGTTGGATGGGAAAATCGTGGAAGAAGCGGATGCGAAGATATCGGTCTTTGATCACGGTTTACTTTATGGGGATGGAATCTTTGAAGGTATTCGTTTTTATAACGGTCGGGTCTTTCGGTTGACCGAGCATATCGAGCGGCTATATCTTTCAGCAAAAGCACTCCTCCTCAAGATGCCTTGGACACTTGAAGAAGTTTGTGAAGCGACTCTCCAGACAATTCGGGCCAATGGCCTGAATGATGGCTATATTCGGTTAGTGGTGACACGGGGGATTGGCGATCTTGGATTGAATCCTTATCTCTGTCCCACTCCATCGATGTTTATCATCGCTTCCGGTATTACCTTATATCCTGCCGAACTCTACGAGAATGGACTTGAAGTCGTGACTTGTTCGACTCGCCGGCCAACACCTGCGAGCTTGAGTCCACAAGTGAAGTCGTTGAATTATCTTAATAACGTCATGGCCAAGGTAGAGGCCCTCAAGGCGGGAGCCAAAGAGGGTTTGATGCTAAATGAACAGGGTTACGTGGCGGAGTGCACCGGTGATAACGTCTTCGTCGTGAAGAAAGGCGAAGTGATTACGCCGCCGGTTTCGGATGGCAGTCTTGATGGTATTACCCGGCAGGTGATTTTTGAGCTTTGTAGCGAGTTGGGAATTACGATCCGAGAAATGTCGATGGCCCGCTACGACATTTACACTGCTGACGAATCATTCCTGACGGGCACGGCGGCCGAGACTATTCCAATGGTGAAGCTTGATGAACGTGAGATCGGCGATGGCAAACCTGGACCAATTAGTCTCAAATTGATCGAAGCCTACCGACAGAAAGTCCGTTCCGAAGGGACTCTATTTTAGGAACTCGCCAAGATGAAATTTTGAATTTAGATTCAAAGGATGAGATTTACATCCCTCGTATTCGTTTGTTTGGTTCAAACTGTTTTCTCGGCTCCTTTTGGTGAGCAGATTAGTGATTCTGGAATAAAGCATTCCTTTCTGATCACCGGAACTAAGACTGCAATTATTGACGAAAAATGTGAGATTTTATGGGAGGTCAAAGCCAAATCCCGTGATGGTGAAGTTCTTCCTAATGGGAATGTGCTGGTTACGTTTGCAAACGAAGTGAAGGAATTCACCCGTGATTATAAAGTGGTATTTCATTACAAGTTAGGAGATGGCAACAAAGAGATTAGCACGGCCAAACGATTAGAGAATGGTAATACCATGATTGCCGAGATGGGTGCTAAACCAAGAATTCTTGAAATTACGCCCGAAGGAAAAATGGTGGTTGAAGTGCCGGTAAAGCCCGAAACCGACAACACCCACATGCAGATTCGGATGGCTCGGAAGCTAGCGAACGGAAATTATCTCGTTCCCCATCTGCTCGCATTTGCGATCAAGGAATATTCTCCGCAAGGTGAGATTGTCCGAACGATTAAAACAGATTTACCGGAGCTGGGTGGAAGGCCAAAGAAGAATTGGCCCTTTACAGCAATTCTTCTCGAAGATGGTCGAATCATGGCGAATCTGACGAATGGGAATAAGACAGTAATCTTTGACAAGGAAGGTAAGGTGAACTGGGTTTTTGCCAGTTCCCAGTGTGCCGATCCCTGTGGCGGACAGTTCCTTAAAAACGGAAATGTTGTCGCCTGTCAGTATGGATCCAGAGGAGACGCCATGCCTGATGCGATCGAAATCAATCCAAAGAAAGAAGTGGTTTGGCAATTTAAGGTGTCTAATTTTAGGGGAGTTCACGAGATCCATGTTCTCACCACAAATGGTAAAGCTGCCGGAGGACTTCGTTAGTGAAATGCTTTGAATGAAGGAGCGAGGCTTTAGAGGAAAAATAGGGCATTCCTAGATGCTACTTTGTGTCGGGATTTCGTTGTTGATGGGAAATATTTCGCCCGGATGTGAACACAGCAATACCGCCTAGTCGTGGTTCTTGATCGGGACCCGCCGTGATCAATTTAAAGCCAAATTCCGATGGCTGATCAGTCGCTTCGTCGGGGGCGGGAGCTCATGATGAGCCGGATGGCGGCGATGGGAAGTAGCCCAATAATAGCGGCGGCGGCGGCAACCTTAAGGCCAGGATAGATTCGGGGGCGATTTAGACGAAGAGCTCTTAGCGAGTCCCTCACGACTTTATCGGCAGGAACGTAAAATGACTCCTGCACGGGAAGTTTGCCATCGCTTCCGCGGCGAGCGATTTCGCCAAAACCAGTCTTTACCGGACCTGGGCAAACGGCAAGGACACGAACTCCTTGATCGGAAAGCTCAAGGCGGAGGGCTTCGCTGAAGCTGGTGACATAAGATTTGGTAGCGGAATAAACCGCGAAGTCAGGAATTGGCAGCACGCTTGCGAGTGAGCTGACATTGAGGAGCGCTCCCTGAAGTGCGATAAGGCCTGGAAGAAGGGCGTGAGTGAGATGAGTGAGCGCCTCCATGTTTAGGCGGATCATTTGCTCGGTCTTGGTCCAATCGGAGGATCGGAACTCTCCATAGTCTCCCATGCCAGCGTTGTTCACCAGAAAATCGGGATAAAGATCCGCTTGTGATAGGGAATTGATGAGATGGTCTCGCTCAGTGTCACGAACAAGGTCGGAGGCAAAGATTTTGATCCGAAGATGGGGGAAATCAGCCACCAGATTGGTGGCGATCTCCTCGAGAAGTTGTTCCCGCCTCGCGACGAGAATCAAGGTCTCGACGCAAGGAGCAATTTGGCGGGCATATTCAAGACCTAGGCCGGAGCTGGCTCCCGTGATGAGAGCACAACGAAACTCAAGCAGGGATCCGGAAGCTGACATGAATCGATACAGGTTAACCCTGTGGGGGCTGACCTTGTTGATTATCGTCCACTTTGATGATTCTTAGTGGGAGGCGCTGAATGAGTTCGTCGTCGACAAGGATATCGACCGAGTAAACACCGGCACGAGGGAAGGTGAGACCTTGAAATCCAACGATGAGGTGACGAGTCATGAAAGCGACGTTGTCAGGTATTTGGACCGGCATGGCACCCTTGATAGGCATCTTCTCGTTGACGGGCTTACCGTCTTCATCAATGATCGAGATTTGCAAATCGTGGTTTCCATCGTCCTCGGGAGTGAAGCAGAAGCGCATAGCAAGCGAGCACTGAGGGTGCACAATTGGAGTGGCTTTGGCAGCAAGGGCATCGAAGGTTCCGGAGATGACCATTTTGCCTTGGTATTCGGCAGCGAAATCGCAGAGAGTGGCTACTTGTAAGTCCATAATAGTATTTAGAAAAAGGGTGCCAGTCGTGGCACGGTCTTTACGTGCCTTGTCAGGTCGCTAAGGTAAAGGGCAAAGCCTCAAATTAGCGATCGCTTGGAGTTTCAGGTGGCTTGCGGGGAGTGTCACTAGGGATCTCTGGTTTCACGGGAATTGCTTCGGGAATTACTTCTTCACCGGGGACGGTCGGAAGAGGAGGTTTATTAGTGGGATTATCTGCTGGAAAGAGTGGGATGGCCTTTGGGATATCTGCAGGGATTTCGGTAAGGCCTTGGATGGGTGCGGGTATAGCGGGCTTGCCCAACAGCGCTTCTTCATCTTCGACAATGATTGCTTTAGGGATGTCTACTGGGATTTCAGTGTTACCGAGAGTCGGTAAGGGAATAGCGGGGTCGCCCAACAGTGCTTCTTCATCTTCAACGACAATGGCTTTTGGGATTATATCTCCCGGGATAATTGGTTGACCATCTTCTTCGCTAATAATCATCGCACGGGCTGCGGGCCTCAAGTTCTCTTCAATCTCAGTTTGGAAGTTGAGGAAAAAGCGACTCACCATCGGAGCAGCCTTCCTTCCTCCACCCACAATTTCCCCGGGCGCTCCTTCGTAAACGGCGGCAAATGCGTAGCGGGGGTTGTCATAAGGAAAAAATCCGGAGAACCAGGCCAAACCTTGTTTAGGGTCGTCCTTCCACTGGGCTGTGCCCGTCTTTCCGCACATCGTAGTGAAACCCAGATTAGCGCGTTGTCCGGTTCCATAGCTGGCGTGAACAACATCGCGCATCCCATCGTGGGTTGTTTCAAGAGCGGCGGGAGAGAGGTTGAGGTCGTTTCGCTTTTTGAAGGTGGGAGCTTCAATGACCCGACCATGGAAGTCTTGGATTTGCCGGACCAATTGTAGTTCCATGAGAACGTTGCCATTGCCGATCGCAGCCATCGATTGGGCGACTTGTAGCGGAGAAGCGAGCATTAGTCCCTGACCGATGGAAAGATTGGCGGTGTCTCCGTTGGTGGTGGATCGCCCCATTTTCCGCATGATATAATCGGCAGTGGGAGCATTGCCAATTGCTTCACCGACCAGAGGAAGACCAGTTTTCGAGCCGAAACCAAGTCGTCGGGCGACGGCAAGGAAGGCCTGGGGGCCGGTCGTGATGCCAACTTGATAAAACCAAGGATTGATCGACTTTGCGAGGGCTCGTCGGGCATCAACCCAGCCTTCGTAGCCCTCGGAGTGGTTGTGGAACCACTTCCTTCCGATCTTGATCTTGTAGGGGCAATCAAAAGTCTGGTCCGGATGTATTGAGCCATTGTTAATGGCTGCGAGTGCGACGACTGGTTTAAAAGTGGAGGCAGGCGGGTAGCTTGATTGGAAAGCACGTCCGAACAATGGCGCCGATGGGTTGTTCTGAAGTTCCTTGTATCTTTCTGTTGTAATGTAAGGAATGAAGTCGTTGAGGTCAAAAGTAGGACGGGATGCCATCACTAGAACTTCGCCGGACTGGATATCGATGACCACAAAAGCCCCCCGTTTACAGTCCTCGCGCAGAACCTGTTCGGCGTATCTTTGCCAATCAAGGTCCAGGGTGGTGACGACATTGCCGCCAGGGCGTGGGCGTTTGATGGGCTCATTGAGGATTTTAGCTCCGTTCTTATCGAAGATCATTTTGTTTAATCCTGGTTCACCAGTGAGCTTTTGGTCAAAAATCTGTTCGAAGCCGGATTTTCCCATGACAGATTGGAAAAGAGGGTCGCCGTCGTGGATAGGGCCGGTGGGCAAAACAGTCTTGGCTCCGACATAGCCGATCAGGTGCGCAGCGAGGCCTTTTTCAGGATAAAATCGCTGATAAACCGGGAGCAGGGAGAGTCCCTCTGGAATCTTATCCTCAAGGCTCTTAGCTTTGCTTTCGCTGATGATTTTTGAAATCTTACGGGGAAGCCAACGGCGATTTTTGTAGTAGGTTGCGAGCTTTGCGTCGCTGTAGGCCTCGTTGCCATTAACGAGGGCGTTTGCTTGGGCGATTTTGGTCTGTGCCCAAGTGGCGGCAACTTTTGAATCGATGGGTCCCTTGTAAGCAGTGAAATCAAGTGCGATGTGATAAGCCATCTTGGTCTGGGCCAGAGGACGTCCGTCGCGATCAAGAATCAGTCCACGTGGAGCGGGGATCGCGATCGACATCGTTCGCGCTAAGCCTTGGTTAAAAACCGAACCGTTTGAAGCTGCCGATCTTTCTTCTCCTTCCTCTTCTGCGGGAGCATTTGGTGGGGGGAGGTTTGGCTTAACCAGAAGGGGAGCCTCGGTGGTTTCTTGTGCGTTGGCGCACAAGGTGACCGAGAGGCCAATAAGGACTAGCTTACGAAGCATGCGGGAAAGGATAGGTTAAATTTGTAGGATTTGCCAGCCCCACTCTATGACATTTTTAGGGAAAGTTCCCACGATTTTTGACAAAAGGAAGACGCGCTAGTACTCAATTTAGATATTTTATTCACTTCGAAGATGAGTGAATTTGGCTCTAATCTCCCCTTGGGATGGTCTAAAATTGGCCCGAAAACAAGGTGGTTTTGGCCAATTTTCAAAGCAGACGGGGGATTACGGCTTGCCTAAAATTAAGGAAAACCTATCATTGTTTCGGCAGGAACCTTTCCGGGTTGCTCGGAGTTCTGGCCAAAAACTCGTCGAGAAGTCCGCTTTTCGGTCGTTTTTGAATCAGCTTTTATGAACCGGAGGCCTTCTCAGCCAAGCTTCGAACACTGTTTTGTTCGATTTGGTAACTCCGGAGCGCTTGATTTCACGGACCGAAGCTTTTCGACACTTATCGGGTCTTAGCGCCCAATCTGAACAATGTCAGAATCAAATAGAAACACGTCGTCCGAACAGTCCTCACAGGGCTCGGGTAATCAGTCAGGTCATCGCAACCGGAACAGAAATCGCAACCGGAACAGAAACCGCAACCGCAACCGTAATCAGCAGGGGCAGGGCGGTGGAAATCGTGAAGGAGGTGGAGGGAACGGCAGTAATCAGCGCCGCCGAAACAACAATGGTGGGAATAGCGGATCCGGGTCGCGTCGTCGTTCTTCCAAACCAAAATCCCTTACTTTCTTCGAGAAGATTAAGAAATTCTTTGGACTCTACAAGGAACCGAAGAAAAACCAGTCTGCTAAAAAAGGAATAAGGCAAAATGGCCGACAGCCTAAAGAGAACGTGCGTGACGCCTCGGGCCGTATGGGTTCCAAGGGCTCCTCTTCAGGAGGTAAGACTGCCCGGGCTCGCCAAAAGCCACGTCCAACTCCGGATAGTTCGCAAGTCGAAGAGCAGCGCCTTTATGTTGGGAACCTCTCCTATGATGCGGCCGAACATGACCTTGAGGATCTTTTTAAAGGAGTGGGTGCGGTGCGCAAAATTGAAATCGTTTACAATCGAAATACTCATCGATCAAAGGGCTATGGATTTGTAGAAATGGCCCGAATTGATGAGGCTAAGCGTGCGGTTGAAGTCCTTCATGATCAGCCTTTTATGGGACGCACTCTCATCGTAAATGGTGCCAAGTCGAAAGGTGCTGTCGATGCCGATGGTGATCCGGCTCCGCAGGAAAATCCTCCGCCAAATCTCCCTGAGAACGAGGAGTAATATACTCTCAACCAAATTTTGCCCCGTTCGGTGTTTGCCGGACGGGCTTTTTTTTCCAAACTCGCCTTGTGATTCCTTCACGATTTTTTCTGTGCGGGCCGACTGCTTCTGGCAAGACGGCTCTTGCTCTGGCGCTTGCCAAGGCTTGGGATGGGGAAATTGTGAATGGTGATGCCTTCCAGGTTTACCGCGGGCTTGAAATTCTCAGTGCCGCGCCTTCGGATGAGGAACAGAAGACTTGTCCGCACTATCTTTTTGGGGTTGTAGGTGCTAACGAATCGATGGATGCCGCCAAGTATGCGGCTTTGGCCAATCCAGTAATCGAAGAAATTGAAAGCCGCGGAAAGACGGCGATCGTGGTGGGCGGCTCGGGTTTGTATCTCAAGTTTCTCACACATGGAATAGCCGAGGCGCCACCGGGAGATGAGGGGATCAGGGCGGAACTGGAAGATTGGTCGGTGGAGGAAATTTATAAACGCTTGAAGGAGCTGGATCCGGATGAGGCTGTGCGGCAGAATTCTCAGAATCGGAGGCATCTTTCGCGAGCGCTCGAAATCTGTCTCGTCACTGGAGGGAAAGCTTCCGAACTTCGTCAAAACTTTGAGGACCCAACTTTGTTGGAGGGGCTGAAAGGGATCGTCCTGACTTGGCCGCGTGAGATTCTGGGCGAACGAATTGGCTTAAGGACGCGGGTCATGCTTGACTCTGGAGCAATCAATGAGGTGAAAGGGCTTCCTCCCGAAGCCGGAACAATTCGGCAGGCGATAGGAGTTCGCGAAATCGATGCCTACCTGAATGGGGAAATGACACTCGCAGAATGCGAGGAGCGGATCACGATTTCGACGCGACAATACGCAAAGCGGCAGCGCAATTGGTTCAGGCGGGAAAGTTGGTTGCGTTCGGTCGATGGAAGCTTGCCACTCGCTAGGAAGGTTGCGGAAATCAACCGGTGGGATTAGCCTTGATGCGCTCGTTGGTAATACGAACAACAACGGAATAGAGATTGCCATCTTGTCCCGTGCCGAGGAGGACGGAGTGTTCGTCCTCAGTTCGCCAAAGGTGGGATCCCAAAATGAGCCCGTCTTGGAGGTCGGCTGAATTGGGATAGGGGGCGCCTTGCACCGCATCGCCATGCAGAATGGTGAGAAGATTGATAAGCTCGGTCCAGTTACCTCTGAGGGTCCCACTGTATGCGTCGAGTGATTTCCCTTTTGTCCGTAGGGTGACTTCTTTGAGTTTGGCATTATCGTCCCAGTCAAAGTAAAGGTAACAGTGAAGTCCTCCGATTGTTTGCTTTGTCTTAAAGGTTCCATTGAGCCCGACCCGGGCAATCATGGCTGCCGGGACGGATGATACAACACTTGAGCTGGTGCTAAGCTTTTCGACGACCTCCTTGCGGCTGTCGCCAAATTCGAGAGTGTCGAAAGCAGCTCCTCTGGGCGCTGCTGCGGCCGTATTTTTGGCGCCCTTTTCCTTTTTCTTGGGTGGGTGATTGGCCTTTAACCATGCTTTGTCATCGGCGTGGAGCTTGGCGATTGAGAAGGTCAAAATTCGTCCGCCTTTTCTAAGCGTGACCAGCTTGCCATCGTTGGAAACATAGGAGGCATCGAAGGATTTACCACCGGAAGCACTTTTCCATATTCGGGCGGCAAGCGGGGCAGCTGAAAAAAGGAGAGTGGCGAGAAGAATGAAAATACGCATGGTTTATGATCAGGGAAATAGTTGGGAAAATTTTCAGCGGAAATTTGTCACGAGGACCTGAAATCGAAAAGAGTGAGAGGAAGGCGGGAATCAGCTGAGATTAATTTTTTTTACACGATGGTTTTAAATTGCAGATAAAGCGAGCCAGAGAAACTCGCTCCTTAGAAGGAGAAGATGGCTGTGAGATACGCCGTGAACTTGCAACGGCGAAATGTTTTGTCAATCTGGAGATCTAAATGTTCATCTTCGACTGCCTTGGCTGGCTGGTCGCTGGATCGTTAATTGATAGAGATAAGCAGGGTATTGTGATGGGTTCAGCACCGAATCTCGTTCGACAACTCATGAAACAACATGAGAGGGGACTGGAGCAAAGTGCTTTTTTCAGTCAGGGACTGTGGGCCGAAGGTGTTTCTTCGTAGCGGCGGGAATCTCGCCTGGGTTTGGCTCCGCAATCGTAAGGAAGTTTTTTAAGTGGAGCGAACGAAAGGAGATGAAAAAAGCCGCATTCCGAAGAAGGCGGCTTTTTGAAAACTAGCAAGGAGCGGTTTCTACCACTTCTGAGAGCGTGAGTGGGAGAAGTAGGTCTCGAAACCAAGCTCAGGTGGAAATTCAGAAAGCCCGTCTCGAGGATTCATTTCAATCCGGTCGTCAGCACCACAGCGAGTATATGGTGGCTTGAAGGTGCCGTGATGAGTGGGGCTGTGGAAAGTCACGAGCTCGTATACGCCGTAGCCAATACGCTTGAGGGCACGACGTGAACCGTCGACAATCCCATGGGACCAGCCCGACCTGCGGCCTTCGGTTTCGGATTTCCGAACCATTTGCTCGGGAATCTCGGTGACTCCATAAAGGATATTTGCGACAGCCCGTCCGAGCTTACGCGAAGAACTATATTTGGTTCCCGGAGGGGCTTGGATGTCAGCCTGTGCGGGAATGGCAAAGCCGATGGTGAGTGTGATCAGTAGGAGCTTTCTCATTACGGTTTCTATTCCACCGAAGAACTTGAAGCTTGGCAATGGAAAATTGGCGGTTGGAGCGAAAAATCTCTCAATCTCGATGTGCTAGGGCAATCGAGGGATTGGGGGTTGGCTCGGAAGGGGTAAGTTGCTAAACAATTTTGTGTTGGTATCCCACAGAACTGAAGAGGAATTTCTTGTCGTAGTTAAAAAGTCCAAAGCTGAAACTAGCCTTAACATCGATTATCACCACCTTCTCGTGGCCTGATTGAGGTTAGGGTCTGTCACGGAGCGGAAGCCTTGAAAAAAATTCCTTTGCCAAATCTCGACTTAAGCCCGCGCTTCACTAGGATTCTGACCGTCGTTATGGAAGTTCGCTTCAAGATATTCAGCTTTTCGAAGTGTTTGCTCGCTCTTCTATGTTTCTTGATTGGAGTAACGCAGGGTCGGGAAAGCTACATAGCGGTGGAATCCTACAGCGGGAAGATCGTGCTGGAGCTGAATGCGGAGAAAAGAAGGCCTGTAGCTAGTTTGACTAAGATTGCCACTGCGATGGTGGTTTTGGATTGGGCCAAATTGAGCGGAGCTAGTATGGCAGAGATTGCTATTGTGCCTCAGGGAACCGCGTTAATCGGTGGGTTCAATCCAATGGGACTTATTCCGGGGGATCGGATTTCGTTGCGAGAGGCGATGTATTCCATGCTTTTGGGTTCCGACAATGTGGCCGCCACCACCCTGGCGGACCATGCTGGACGCTCGATTCAGAGCCGTTCTGGGGGATTGTCACCCGAGGCGGCATTCGTGACCGAAATGAACAACCTCGCTCGTGGGCTTGGCATGCAGCAGACTCGCTTCGTCAATCCACATGGGATGGATGTAAATAGGTCACAGGGGATTTCGACTGCGCGCGATATGGCGCGTCTGGCCATTTATGCAATGCGCGATCCAGGTTTTCAGTTTTACGTAAAGCAGACCGAACGGACGATTTCATCCTTTCGAGTGAATCAAAAGCGGTCTTTCAAGGTTCGCAACACCCACGCGATGATCGGTCGCGGGAATGTGAACGGGATTAAGAGCGGAAACACGGTGCTGGCGGGGCCATGTGCGGCAACAAGTTCGGAAAAGAAGCCCATCGTGCGCAAGCTTCCGACCGGAGCAACTCAGCTGACGGGACGCCGTCTGATTACCATTGCGCTTGGGAGTCCAGATCGATGGGGGATCACGCAAACCTTGATTAATCAGGGGTGGGCTGCCTATGACAGCTGGCAGCTGCAGGGTCAACCTGTACAAGAGGCACGCGAGTTGCTGATTGTTCCCAAGCCTCAATAAATCGAAAATTTTCACACACATTAAATCATGAGGATTGGAATTCTTAATTGCGGGGGCGATTGCCCGGGGCTGAATGCAGTTATTCACGGAGTTGTTGGTGCTGCGGCTTCTAGAGGCTGGGAAACCATCGGTTTTAGAGATGGCTTTGAAGGACTTCTTCCTCCCGGGGATTTTACCTTCCTAAATCCTAAGGATACTGAGGGGATCCTCAAGCAGGGTGGCACCATTCTTGGAACCACCAACAAGGGAAACTTTGCCGCAAAGATTGGTGAGGGCGATATTGCCCGAGTGCCTCAGGAAATTGTTGATCGAGCTAAGAAGACCCTGGATCAGCTTGAAATTGGAGCTCTGGTGGTGGTCGGCGGTGATGGTTCATTGACGACCGCAAATCAACTTTACGAGCAAGGCTGGCCGATTGTCGGGGTGCCCAAAACGATCGATAACGATCTCAAGGCCACTTCAATGACCTTCGGCTTCGATAGTGCGGTGAGCACAGTGGTAGATGGCCTTGATCGACTTTACACCACGGCTCAAAGCCACAAGCGTGTGATGGTTCTCGAGGTCATGGGCCGTCACGCGGGTTGGATCGCTTTGTGGGGTGGTATGGCTGGAGCTGCCAATGTTATTCTTCTCCCTGAGATTGCTTTTACTTACGAAAAAGTGGCCGAGCACCTCAAGAGGCGCGAGGCAATGGGTTACACAAGTTCGCTGGTGGTCGTGGCCGAGGGCGCCAAGAATCCCGACGGACATCTGGCGACGGTAGACGACAATCGTGGTGGCGAAGTTCGTCTTGGAGGTATGGGTGAGCAGGTGGCCAGCAAGATTAGCGAGCTGACTGGCAAAGAGACTCGCTGCACGACTTTGGGACACATTCAACGGGGAGGAACGCCGACGCCACTTGACCGAATTTTGGGAATTCGTTTTGGCGTAATGGCTGCACAACTTGCCGGAGAAGGCAAGTTCGGTCAAATGGTGAGTTATCACAGCTATCACGTTGGTTCGGTACCTATTAAGGAGGCTGTGGAAGAGCTCCGGCTCGTCGAATCTGACACTGAAGTTGTAAAAGCTGCCCGGGCAGTTGGCGTGTGTTTTGGCGACTAATTTTTGAAATACTGATATGAACCAACTTCTTGACCTTCTCAGGCGCAACGCGCGCCAGTCCGATGCTGATTTGGCAGCCCAGATATCCTCCTCGGAAGAAGCGGTAGCGTCTCAGATTGCGGCCTGGGAGGAGGATGGGACAATTCGCGGTTATCGTGCCATGATCGATCCGGCTCTCGATGGTGATGATGACGTGACGGCTTTTATCGAAGTTCGACTCACTCCAGAACGTGGAGGAGGATTTGATCGTCTCGCTCGCCGGATTTCCCGCTTTGAACAGATAACTAGCTGTTATCTGATCAGCGGTGGATACGACCTGCTCGTAATGGTCGAAGGAAAAGATCTTTTATCGGTGGCAGCCTTTGTCTCCGAGAAACTTAGTACGATTGAGGGCGTCATTTCGACCGCAACTCACTTCAGGTTGAAGTCATACAAAGAGAAGGGATTCATTTTCGGTGAAAACTCAGGTGCATCTCGTCTTCCGGTTGTTCCCTAGCAAACATTGCGATGGATATTGACTCGAAATTGGCAACTCACTTGCAAACCATTCCACGTTCGGGAATCCGGGACTTTTTCGAGCTCGTGATCGGGCGCGATGATGTCATTTCTCTGGGGGTTGGAGAGCCCGACTTTGCGACACCTTGGTCGATTCGGGAGGCGGCTATTTACTCTCTGGAAAAAGGGGAGACGAGTTACACCTCCAATCTGGGCCTCCTCAGCTTACGGGAGAAGGTCTCGGAATACGTGGATG
>JAQWSX010000014.1 GCA_029242935.1 Akkermansiaceae bacterium | reverse complement strand
TAGCGGTTTGAGGGTTCTCAGATGCTACGCCGGAAAGAACGCTTACTGGATCGGCTCCAAATTTCCCAAGGTCGATTCCTTTTAATGATGCGAGAGCTCCTTCCGGGTCATTGATAGCCCATCGGGTTAAAAGGATATGGGTGATCATTTTGGCTTCAGGATCCCAGTGAGGTGCCGAGAGCCTAATGTTATCGAGGGCGCCCGGAATTTGTTCGGGGTTTAGGTTTTCGGCAAAATCAAGAAGCGATGCGATACGGGTCGAAGGATCTTTGATGGCGATTAAATCTTCGAATGAACCAGATTTTTCTAACCTGCCGGTTTTATTTTTTTCGCGATCTTTGGGGCTAGACACTTCCCGAGAAGATTTTGGAGAGTTGGGTCTCTGGCTCTCAAGACTTTCGATTTCTGACTGTAGTCGTGAGTTTTCAAAGCGCAGGAAAAGGACCGCTGATAAGGTTGCGGCTAGTGCGAGAAATCCGAGGATGGGAAGATGTTTCATTTGATGTCAGGTTCAGGTTGGGGGGGAGAAATTCGGGATCTTGTTCTGTGGATCGTTGTGAAAAAGAAAAAGCGAACAAGGAGTTTTGGTGTAAAAAGACCACTTATTCGACTGGTCTTGGGCTCGGGAGAAGATGATCTCTAACTGATTTAGTTCGAGAGGATCTCGTCAGGGGCGCTTGAGAGGATTTGATGGTAAGGTGAGAGCCCACGCATGAGGGTTCTCCAAAGAGTGAGATCGTGGGGCAAATTGAGGAGGTTGGGTTTGGGGTCTGTGATGGTCCAGGCATCCTGCGTGACTTCCTCTTCGAGTTGGCCCTCTGACCAACCGGAGTATCCCGCAAAGGCTTTGATGAGGGTATTGGGCTGCCCAAGATAGGTTTTGGCCTCATCCATCGCGATGCGGGTGGCAAAGCCGAATTTGGAATCCCGTTTCCAGAAGGCCGAGAAGGTCAGCTGGTCTCGGGCGACTGGGCCCCCGAGGTGAACCGGAATTTGCCAGAGTTCAAGGAACTCAGGATCGCTGATGAGATCGCCAACTGTTTTTCCGGAGGGATGATTGAGGATCAATCCGAAGGCTCCTTCCTCGGGAGTATGTTCGGCGAGAAGAACGACGGATTTATTAAAGATACCATCGCGGAGGGAGGGGTCGGCAAGAAGGAGCTTTTTATGGAGTTTGGGAGGCGCCGGCTGCGTGTTCACCAAAAAAGAATGAATGTTGAAAAGGAAAAAGTGAAGACTTCGATGCGTGGATTTGGGAATCAGACACCTAACTTGGGCAAAGTTGTTGAGGTCATTCTGTATTACGGCTTGATCATAAGGCCTAATTTGGGAAGTTTCGCTGCTCATGAATAAAGAAGCACTTTCTCGAGCTGCGGCTGAAGCCCGCGGATTGGCCATCGATGCCGTCCATGCCTGCTCCTCCGGCCACCTTGGTCTTCCTCTTGGTTGCGCTGATCTGGGCGCTGTCCTTTTTGGTGAGGGCCTTTGTTTCAACCCCGCTGCTCCGAAGTGGTTGAACCGCGACCGTTTCATCCTATCGGCCGGTCATGGTTCAATGTTTATTTACAGCTGGCTTCATCTCGCTGGTTTCAAGGTGACTGCTCAGGATGTTGCCGATTTCCGTAAGCTCCACTCGATCACTCCGGGCCACCCCGAGTTTGACGAGACTGAAGGTGTCGAGGCTACCACTGGGCCACTGGGCCAGGGTGTGGGGAATGCGGTGGGTTATGCCCTCTCAGGAAAGCGCGCGGCAGCTCGTTACAACACGGTTGATCACACCATCTTTGATCATCACGTGGTCGCTCTCGCCGGCGATGGATGCCTTCAGGAGGGTGTTGCGCAGGAAGCGATTGCCTTCGCAGGTCACAACAAGTTGGACAATCTCATCCTCATCTATGATTCAAACGACGTCACGCTCGATGCGATGGCGGACAGGACTCAAGGTTGGGACTCTGAAACTTATTTCAAGTCGCTTAACTGGGATGCGGTGACCGTTGATGGTCATGATATGGATGCTTTCCTTGCGGCCTTTACTGCGGCAAAAGCGAGCAGCGGAAAGCCGACCGTGATCATTGCCAAGACCGAGATTGGTCGTGGGATTCCCCAGGTAGCGGGAACGGCTTCGGCACACGGTGAAGGTGGCGCAAATTTTGCCGAGGAAGCCCGCAAGGGACTCGGACTGCCTGATCAAACCTTTTTCGTCTCCGACGACACTAAGGCTTACTTTGCAGCACAAACAGAAGCCAAAATCTCTACCTTCAACGAGTGGCAAGCGACTTACGATTCATGGGCGACTGCCCATCCAGAGCTCTCGAGCGAGCTTGAGGATAGCGTGGCCAAAGTGGTCCCAACTGATCTCTCCGATCAGATTCCAGCCTTTGGCGATGACTATGCCGATGCAACCCGTGGATCCGGTGGAGTTGTCATCAACGCCGTTGCCAAGGCGATGCCTTCGGTGATCACTGGTTCGGCCGACCTCTTTGGATCGACTAAGAATTATCTCAAGGAAGAGGGTGATTTTTCTGCTGCCAATCCAACCGGCCGCAACATCTGGTTTGGAATTCGCGAGCATGGAATGGGCGCTATCTGCAATGGTGTCGCTTACGACGGACTCTTCCGTATCAGTGGGGCAACCTTCTGTGTCTTTGCCGATTATCTTCGTCCATCGATCCGTATCGCGGGCCTTGCCAAGCTGCCTGTGACTTACATCTTGACCCACGATTCTGTCGGAGTGGGAGAAGATGGGCCGACTCACCAGCCGGTGGAAACTGTGAGTGGGTTACGGGTTATTCCAAACCTCGATGTGATTCGCCCCGGCGATCAAGAGGAAGTCGCAGGTGCTTACATTTGCGCGATGGAGCGTCTCGATGGGCCAACTGCGCTGATCTTTAGCCGTCAGAAAGTTGTTTCCCTTAACGATCTCGCTTCCGTCGGAACTCGCCGCGACGGTGTTGCTAGGGGTGCTTACATCCTGAAGAAGGAAGAAGGCGATCTTGAGTGCATTATCCTTGCAACCGGTTCGGAGGTTGGGCACGCCATCGAAGCAGCTAAAGAAATTGGAGCCGGAGCACGTGTGGTTTCCGCTCCTTGCCTCGAGAGATTCGATCGCCAATCTGCTGAGTATCAAGCAGGAGTTCTCCCGGCATCTTGCACCAAACGGGTCGCCATCGAAGCCGGAGTGAGCGGACTTTGGTATAAGTATGTTGGCCTTGACGGTAAAGTGGTTGGAATCGACCGCTTTGGCATCTCGGCTCCGGGCAACGTTGTCATGGACGAACTTGGCATCAATACCGCAGGTATTGTCGAGGCGCTCAGCTAACTCGAGATTATTTCATCCAAAGCCCCTGTTCGCTTATCGGGTAGGGGCTTTGCTGAGTGCAGGCATCTTACTTGTAGTGAGCCAAAGTGCTTCAGGGAGAATCTCATCCTACAGTTTGTCATTTTTCTCTCTCTTCCTGACTGGGATGGATGGTAGGGCCTTTTTAAAAAGATTCATGGCTCGCTGGGCGTCGTTTTTGAGGCCTTGGATTTCGCGCTGGATAGGCGCTTCTCCAGTGATTTCCACGATCGTCTTTTCGGGAAAGTTTGCGGTTTGCGGTGTCTTGGCAAAGGTTGGGCTGGTAGGTTTTTCCTTGGGCGCAATAATCACAAAAATTGCAATGATGGCCATCACAGGGATGGCGAAGCGACGGATGAGTGCTTTCTTCTCGGGCACGAGGCGCTCGCGGGCCATCGCTTGAATACGCGTTTCGAACCCAGGACGGGGAGTCTCGGTGACGATTTCTTCACGAAGGCGATTTTCGAGGGATTTAGTGATCATGGTGAGGTGAGATTGATTTCTTGGCCGGGGAGCCAGGTGTCATTGGTGAGGGTGAGTTCTTTGCCGAGGCGTTTCCGGGCGCGGTAAACGATGACTTTGGCGTGGGTGGTTGTTTTGTTAAGGACGCGGGCAACTTCTTTGATAGCAAGGCCTTCTTGGTAGTGCATCCACAAAGCGGTAAATTCGTCGGGTTTGAGCTTGTCCTTGGCGATCTTCCAGAGCGCGACGGCGTCATGGGGGTTATTATTCTCGATGGATGGGGAATCCGAGGCAAAGAGTGGAGAGGTTGGCTTCCTTTTGCGCCACTGGGAGATAGCGGCACGGCGGGCGATTGAGTAGAGCCACGGAAGAAGATCCCGTCCGGGCTTGAAGGTTTTGAGTTTGCGAAGGGCGAGCAGAAAAGTGTCTTGAGTCAGGTCTTCAGCATCTTCTGTGCAACCGGTTAATTGGAGAAGGAATCTATAAATTTTTTGATGGTAGCGGTGGATGATTTCGTCGCGCGCTGACATAGCATCATCCCCATCTGCGAGTGCAGTGAGGACGAGTTCAGTGTCGGAGTATTCAGACATCAGTAGAGAGATTATTTTAATTCCGAGATCAGGGCGAGAGCGTTTGCAGTAGGGAGGCTCATTGTCATCGTCATGGTTTTTCCGGAAGTTTTTCCGCTGTGTAGGATATCGAGACCTTCAATATTTTTGTCGGCGAATTCGCCAAGGGAAACGAGGCCTGCAAGAGCATGCATCATACGGCTCGCCATTTGTTCTGAATCGGTGCTGATGACCATGTTGGCGACAAGGCGATTTTGGTTTTCACCGAGCGTCATGAATATGGAGTCGGCTTTGCGGACGATGTGGGAGCCTTCATCAAGAGGAATTTCGATATTTTGGATGTTTGCGTAACCGACCAAGACCGATTCTTTGGATGGGGGCGTGAGGTCTGCCTTGAAACTTGGCTTTTTTCCGGCAAGAACATCGAGAGCCAGTTCGAGGAGTATTTTTTGTTGGGAAATGACGATAGTATCGTTGTTATGAAATCCAGCATGCTGGGTTCTGCCATTATCATCCCATGAGTGAATCTTGGTGGTGCCGGAAATGCTAAAATTGTAATCATCCGCCTGGACGATAACTTCTTCAAGTTGGGCTCGAGCGAATTCTCCGGTGAGGGTGATCGCAATTTCATCTGATTTTCCGGTTCCGAAAAGGGTGATGCCGGTCAAATCTTCAAGGGGGTCGAAGCCGAAGAGCGTTTCGATCTCGTCAATCGTGTCAGCTTTGTCCTTACGAATTTGAGCAAGGAGGAATCCGCCGGTATTCGTTTTACGAAGTCCGGTGAGATCTCCATGAAGATACCACTGGGCTTCAGCCGGGATGTTTTTGGACTGAAACGGATCTGCCATAGCCAATGGAGCCACCATGAAAGTCATTAGGACTAGGATCTTCATGCAAGGCTTATGAGCTCGGAGTGGATTTGGTTACATCCGTAGGAATAATTTCTCAGGAGTGGCATTGGAATTTTCTACATTTTATAATCTCTAAGCGATCGAGGTTTCTTTCATCGGTCTTCAAGGGTCGATAGCTAATTTGCCGATTTGGATGAGTTTGATGGTGACGGCGCATGCTAAGGTCTTTGGAAGCGCAGGTTGCTCTTCTTGGAAACTAGCTGATCGTCCGGCGTGAATTTTCCGGACACAAGAGACCAGGCTCTAGCACGACTCCACAAATTCGTTCGGCATGTCGGACGTTATTCGAGTAATCGCAACCATGTTATTCCCCACCATGGGAACGTCTCCTGCCTGTCGGCCGCGATTCGACATCGACTCCTGACCGAGTGGGAGGTCGCGGAAGCGCCTCTGACTCATTATGCTGCGTCAACGGTCGAGAAATTTACTCAAGAAGTTTATTGGCGGACTTATTGGAAGGGTTGGTTGTCGCTTAGGCCGCAGGTTTGGGATGATTATCTTGAAGGGATTGAGGAGCATCCTGATGCCGAAGAAATTCGCCAGGGAAAGGGACCAGTCGCCGTGATGAATCGATTTGCGCGAGAGTTGGTGGAGACAGGTTATCTGCACAATCATTCGCGGATGTGGTTCGCAGCCTACTGGGTTCATGTTGCTCGATTGCCTTGGCAGTTGGGGGCCAAATTTTTTCAGGATCACTTACTGGATTTCGATCCGGCCTCGAACACGCTTTCGTGGCGGTGGGTTGCGGGACTGCAAACGCCCGGAAAGACTTATTTGCCAAGACGAACAAACATCGAAAAATATGTGGCCCCGGAATTACTCGATCCGCATGGACTTGAGTTATTAGAGAACCCTAATGCGTTGATGCCCGGCAATGTGGAGCGACCCGAGGTGACGAGGCCTTCGCTGCCAGAAGTCGAGGTGCCCTCGGATGGGAGGGTATTATGGATTCATGAAGAGGATTTGAATCCAGAAAGTTCGCCACTGGGAGCTTATCGGCCGTCGAGGATTGTGGTGACCGGAGAATTTTTCGGGAAATCAAAAATCCAGAAGGAATGGTTGAAAGCTGCCCTTGATGATGTGGCGGGACGTGCAGGAAAGCACTACGATGCTTCCGTGGAGCAGGTGGATGATTTGATTGCTTGGGTGGGCGGAAATGGAGAAGCCGAAATTGTTGCGATGCGTCCGGAAGTGGGTCCACTGCATGATCGGTTGGGTTCCTTTAACGAATCTGGCTTGAAGTTGAGTTTAGTGGTGCGCCCGGAGGATCGTTATTTGAGGTCACTTGCGAGGTCTGGTTTCTTTGGGTTCTGGAAGAAATTAAGATCGCGGATGGCATCTGGTGAGTTTCCGGCGTCCGGGCAGCGCGAGTTGTTTTAGCGAGTCGGGATGTTAAAATTCCCGATCTAGGAGATAGTGAGCGATTTCTTCCAGTCGTTTCCCTCTTCGACCGAAGACGGTGAGGGCTTCAAGGGCTTTGCGGGTGAGGCGGGCGGCTTCTTTCTTAGATTTATTGAGCCCAAGAATGGACGGATAAGTGGCCTTGTCGACCGCTTCATCTTTTCCGGCGGTTTTTCCGAGCTGCTCGGTCGATTGTGTGACGTCGAGGATGTCGTCGATGACCTGAAAAGCTAGGCCGAGGTTGTAACCGAAATCGGTTAAAGCATCGAACTGGCGTGGCGTAGCGTTTGCAGTCATCCCGCCGAGGCGAAGCGAGGTCGTGAGAAGAGCGGCGGTTTTATTTTCGTGAATGCGAACAAGTTGGGCTTTTGAGAGTTCCTTTCCTTCGCCTTCAAGGTCGAGCACTTGTCCGCCGATGAGTTTACGCGAGCCCCCACAGACTGAGAATTCGAGCAGGATGTCTTTGAGATCGTAGCGTTTGGTGGCAGGAGTTTCGGCGAGGATGGTGAAGGCTTCGGTCAGGAGGGCATCGCCGATTAGGACGGCCATGCCTTCTCCGTAAACCTTGTGAGAGGTGGGGCGGCCGCGGCGGAGGTCATCATCGTCCATGCTTGGGAGATCGTCGTGAACGAGCGAGTAGGTGTGCATGATTTCGACCGAGCAGGCGGGCGGGAGAGCGTTCTTCAGCTCACCACCGCAGGCTTCCGCGGCGGCGAGGGTGAGAATGGGCCGGAGGCGCTTGCCGCCGGCGAAGACAGAGTAGCGCATTCCTTGGTGCACGGTTTTGGGGCGAACGGTGACGCGCGGTAGAAACCGGTTGAGAGCGTCGTCAACGAGGACTTGTTGGCCTTTGAGATAAGCTTTGAGATCGGACACGGGACGGAGCCTAACAGGAAATACAGACAGGGAAACCGGTTATTGCGGACAAGCGAAAAGGAGGTAAACTCCAGAAATGAAACTCAAAATGATGTTCGTATCGCTAATCTCCACGCTTTCGCTCAACGCGGAACCGCTGAAGGTGGGCACCAGGCTTCCGGAACTCAAAGGGAAGAATCAAGATGGTAAGGAAGTTGCCATCAAAGCTGCCGATGGCGACCAGTGGATGGTGATCTTTACTTATCCCAAGGCTTTGACCGGGGGATGAACAAGCCAAGCATGTTCGGTGCGGGACGCATTCGAGGAATTGGCAGGTAAAAAGGTGACAGTGTTTGGAATGTCTACGGATAAACCTGAAACCCAGAAAAAATTTAAGGATAAGAACAAGCTTCCTTATGATCTAATTTCAGATCCAGGTGGGAAGATCGCTAAAAAGTTGGGAATCTCAGTGCGAGGTGGAATGTTCACGGCACGACGTGCTTTGCTCTTCAAAGGTGGCAAGTTGGTGTGGCGGGACGATAAAGGAGCGACTTCGACACAGGGAGCAGATGTGCTCAAGGCGATTGCTGCTGTAAAAGAAAAGTAACGCGAGTTTCCTGCTTAGGAAACGGACTTTCACCGCTCTTTCTCTGCTAAACGACTTTCAAGCGCCTTCTTCAGGAGGGGGCGCTTTTTTGTTGGGATGGCCTTGAGGGAAAGGATGATGCCTGCGCTTTGGTCTTCGTTGAAATGAAGTTTGAGGGCCGTAAGTTCAGCATCAAAATCGGCATCAATGATTTGCGCCCAGTAAACAAGGTTGAGGTTCTTCCGCGGTTTGATGAGGGGGAAAATTTCCATGCCGAGGGGGGTGAGGATGATGTAGGCGTGCCGGGCGCAATAGGCGGAGAGTTTGGTCAGTAAGGCCGAAAGGATGAGAAAGGGGAGGGCCATCCACCAAGTGAAGGTGGGATGTCCCATGAACCAGGTGAGGCCGATTAGGAGGAAGAAGGCGAAGGACACCGCTGCGATAACCATGAATCCTTGGGCTTGCTCGGCCCGGGTAAAGCGGAGTTCCTTGTGAGGTTCGGTAATTTTCTTGGGAGCGGCCATGAGTTAAAGTTGATGGGAGGGGGTGAGAAAGGTATTCTCTTGGTTGAGATTATTTGTGGGTGGTTCCTTCGTAAACCAGTGTGTTCTCTGTTGCGAGGGGGTATGAGTGAAGCCACCATTCGCCATGGTGGCCTTGCCTTTATGTTTGATGTGGCGCTCGAAGTGCACAATTCTCTCTTAGTCTATCAGACACTTTGTCGGATTTTTATACGTCTATCACGTTTCCGTCATCAAGTTTAGACTCAGGCCTTTGTTCCTGAGCGCTTTGGTTCGGCATTCCAGGAGTGACGACTTGAATTTTTCCTTTCAGTCGTTTTCCAG
>JAQWSX010000013.1 GCA_029242935.1 Akkermansiaceae bacterium | reverse complement strand
CCGTATAAAAGAAAGCCCGACTGATTGCTCAGTCAGGCCTCTTAAAAGCAATTGAAGTTTGAGGATCCTAGAGGGAATCGCCTAGCATTTTCATGGCGTCAGCAGCTCGGTTGGAATAACCCCACTCATTGTCATACCATGAGCAGACTTTCACCATGTTGCCGTCGATGACGGTGGTGAGGCCACTGTCGAAGATGGAGCTGTGCGGATCACCCACGATGTCCTGAAGAACAAGGGGCATCTCGCTGTAATGAAGCACTCCTTTGAGAGGACCTTCGGCAGCTTCCTTGAAGGCAGCGTTCACTTCCTCCGCAGTGACGTCAGCACCAAGTTCAGCAACTAGGTCGGTGAGTGAGCCGGTCGGAGTTGGAACACGGAAGGCTCCTCCATTGAGTTTGCCATTCAACTCAGGAATGACGAGGCCGATGGCGCGGGCTGCCCCAGTGGAAGAAGGAATGATGTTCTCAGCAGCGGAACGAGCACGACGAAGATCGCCATGAGGAGCATCGAGAAGACTTTGGTCACCAGTGTAGCTGTGAATAGTGCTCATGAAGCCACGCTTAAGACCCCACTTGTCATTAAGAATTTTAGCAAGAGGCGCCAGGCAGTTGGTAGTGCAGGATGCATTGGAAACAATGTGGTGATTCTCTGCGTCATACTCGTTGTCGTTGATTCCGAGACACATGGTGAGATCAGGATCAGAAGCAGGCGCAGAAATGAGAACCTTCTTGGCTCCGGCCGAGAGATGCTTGGAGGCACCCTCGCGACTGCAGAAGAATCCAGTAGACTCAAGGATTACGTCGGCATTCCACTCAGCCCATGGCAGATTGGCGGGGTCGCGCTCAGCTGTAGCGTGAATCTTGTGTCCATCCACAATGATATGGTCGTCATCATAGCTCACTTCGCGAGCGAACTGGCCCTGCGAAGAATCATACTTGAGAAGGTGTGCGAGGGTCTTGTTATCAGTGAGATCGTTGATAGCGACGAGTTTCTTAAGTTCGTCATCAGTCATTGAACGAAGCACCATCCGGCCAATGCGGCCGAATCCATTAATTGCGTAATTTGCCATGGGTCTTTCCTAGGATTATTAGGGTTGGTCGTCCTCCCAAACTATCTGGTGGGAAAACGGCGGCATTATGCAGGCGAGTCCGTCCCCGTCAAGGTTCGCCCGCAATGATTCAGAAATGATGACTTCCCAACAAATTCAACGCTAAAACAGGCTAAATCCCCCTTCCAAGGAAGATCCCCTGTTCAACGAGATGGGGGCCTGATCACCTAGAACTAGAAGATTCTCAGCTGGAAGCTCCAAACCCCGAGGTGCTTTTAGCCCTTTGGACACCCTATCAGCCAATTTCCCCTCTCCAGAAAGAGCGCTCCGCAAAGGTCATAAGCCGAAAACGTCTGGATGAGATTTGCGATGGCTTGGCGAGTGATGGAGGCTTAAAAAAAATCAAGAGCGTCCGTCAAAAATCGCCCGTAATGTTTTACAAAGCAAATACAAAGATATTGAGACTGCGAGCCGGGGCTTTTAAAAGAATTCCAATCAGAACAAAAAAACAGACCAACCTCCGGCGCAGGGAGATTGATCCATGATAAAAAACTCTTTCTTTTAAGATAATTTAGGAACTTCTTGGCACTCTAGGCACCGGCTCCGGTGCGAAGTAGAACCTCACCGCTCCGGTTGCCCTCGGATTTTGTGCCTTATAAAAAAAGCACTGAACTCTTTGGTTACTCAAAACTTTGAGCTCGTTTTCCCAAATTTCTTTTTGGGTTTTCCCATCAAGATATCCCACAAGAATGGGGGTCTTCCCCTCCTTGATTGGCTTGGTCGCAGTTTTGCCAGGTGCAATTCCAAAAGCTTTCGTGCCCAATTTCACTAGCACCGTTTTATCAGAAACATTAACAAATCGAATTTCACCCGGCTTAAGGGCCGAAGGGTCATCCTTGAGCAGCAGCATTTTGGGATTATTCCAACTCATCGTAGCGGGATCGCGGAAAAGAATACCAAGACTCAATGGGGCCGCTGGCTTACGTGTGGAAAGCCAAGGAATCGCTGCCGCATCCTTACCCTTCCTGATTTCCAACTTGGGAGTAGTCGGAGCCATGGTGAGAATATTAGTAAAGGCCCGCAATGTCATTTTAAAGGGAATCGCCTGATCCCCAGAAAGAAGAGCCGTAGCTGCGGGGGGAACTGAGCCCTCGGGTGGTTTGATACCCTTTCGAACCCCATTTTTTAACTCTTCTTTCCAGACAGGAAGCTCACCTAAAGCGAGAAAGCGAATGTGTTTCGGAGGATTGTCCTGAGCACTGGCGGCAAAAGCCAGGGCACAAAAACCAAGCGCGCTGAGAAAAATGCGTTTCATAAGATGTTCGAATTTAGCATATTTCAGAACCACCCTCCAGCGAAAGATTTCAGCGATTTTTCACCTTAAACCAATCTAAACCTCGTTCCATAATGCTCCGTGATCAGATGAAATCGTAAATCCTAGTTGATGCCGCCCCCTCGGAGGAAATCTCTAGAGCACCTTTTTTATCCTTAAAGTCATCGATAGGCCGCTAGAGAAACTATCCAACTGCCTATTGGAATGTGAACGCAAAAAAGGGGGGAAGGAATCACTCCCCTCCACCCTGAAATTTCATCAAACGCTCTATTTATGACTCGGATCCTGCATCTTCGGCTACCTCTGTTTCGCCTTCTTCAGACTCTTCATCCGATTCATCGTCCGGCATCACTCGGGCCACCGCCTGAAGTTTTTCACCTTTATTCAGAGTCACCAACTTGACGCCTTGCGCATTACGACCGGTCTCCCGAACATCAGGCACCCTAATCCTGATACTCTGACCACCATCGGTCATAAGCATCAGCTCGTCCGTTTCCTCGACCGACAAGCTACCAACTACCGGACCGGTTTTCTCGGTGCATTTCATCGTGAGCATTCCAATCCCTCCGCGATTCTTGGCCATGTAGTCGCCAAACGGAGTTCGTTTACCGAGAACATTTTCAGAGGCCACCAAGAGGCGGGCGTCATCATTCACGACCGCCAAACCAACGACGAAGTCTCCTTCACGAGGTCTAATTCCACGGACACCAGCGGAGTTCCGGCCCATCGTCCGGGCCTGCTCTTCGTTGAAGCGAATACTCATGCCACGATGGGTCACGAGCATCACGTCGTTCTTTCCTGAAGTCAGGCGCACTCCGATCAGTTCATTACCTTCGTCCAACTTAATCGCAATTGTTCCAGCCTTGCGGTAGTTCTTGAAGTCGAAGAGACTCGTCTTCTTGACCTTACCAGAGCGAGTCGCGAAGAAGACATTCCCGGCATCCTCGCGGAAGGTGATGTCATCACCACTCTCTTCGTCAGTAGTATATTCAAGTCGAAGAACCGCCGCAATTGCCTCTTCCGGCTGGAGATCAAGGACGTTCTTAATGCTCCGGCCTTTTGAAGCACGGGAGCCTTCCGGTAACCCATAAACACGCTCCACATAAACCCTGCCAGTGTTGGTGAAGAACATGAGGTAATCATGGGCTTGAGCCGTGAAGAGGTGCTCAACAAAATCGTTCTCCTCCTCGTCCGAAGCTTTTTGGGTCACCATTCCCTTCACTCCCTTTCCTCCGCGAGCCTGCACCCGATATTCGCTGGCAGCCGTTCGCTTGATGTAACCACGGTTACTCAGAGTCACGATCATACCGTCATTAGAAATCAAATCCTCAATGGCGATCTCCCCTTCGTCGGGAAGAATCGGGCAGCGACGCGGGGTGGCATGCTTCTCCTTAATCTCGAGAAGCTCATTCTTAATGATGGCGAGCACCCGATCCTCACGAGCAAGGATGTCGAGAAGATCTTTGATCTCCTCAATGATAGCATCATACTCAGACTTGATCTTATTCTGCTCCATCGCGGTCAGCTGATAGAGCCGCAGTTCAAGAATGGCATTCACCTGACGATCCGTGAAAACATACTTATCACCGACGATACTTGGCTGGCTTCGGATCAAAACACCTAGAGCTTCTGCAACCGGCAGATCAAAGTGGTATGCCTTAATCTTTTGACGCGCTTCATCACGATTTTTTGAATCACGAATCATCTTGATGAAGTCATCAAGGTGACCCAACGCAAGGAGATAGGCTTCAAGGTTCTCGGCTCTCTCCTCCGCCTTACGCAAAAGAAAACGAGTTCGGCGAATCACCACCTCGCGGCGGTGCTCGATAAAGGCATCGAGAGCATCGAGCACACCAAGTTGCTTGGGACGCCGCTCGTGAATTGCCAGCATATTGACTCCAAAGGAAGTCTCCATGGCAGTCAGTTTGAAAATCTGGTTAACCACGACCTGCGGTCTCGCATCGCGCTTCAAGGTGATTTCAATGCAAGTATCATCCGCCGAAAGGTCACGCATTCCGGAGATATCAACCAAGACCTTTTCACGAACAAGTTCGGCAATTCGCACTTGAAGGGTCGCACGGTTCACCCCATGTGGCACCTGCCGAATCATGATCTGGCTGGCCCCAGTCTTACTCTCGGTGACCTCCATGACACCACGCATTTTGATGCTACCGCGTCCCGTCCTAAAGTAGTTATCGATCCCCTTGTATCCGCGAATCTCACATGCCGAGGCAAAATCAGGTCCCTTGATGTATTCCTTGATTTCATCAACAGTGATGTAGGGATTATCGATCCTCGCACAGACACCATCGATCACCTCTCCCATATTGTGGGCCGGAATATTAGTAGCCATTCCGACCGCAATTCCAGTTCCACCATTTACCAACAGATTGGGAATCGCCGCCGGAAGCACAACAGGCTCCTTACTATTTTCATCGTAAGTCGTCTGATGATCAACCGTCTCCTTTTCGAGATCGGTCATCATGGCCGATCCCATATGAGTTAGCCGGGCCTCGGTATATCGCATGGCAGCAGGCGCATCGCCTTCTACCGAGCCAAAGTTGCCCTGACCATCGACCAGCGTTTCACGCATCGTCCACGGCTGGGCCATGTTCACCAAAGTCGGATAAATGGCACCGTCACCGTGCGGGTGATACTTACCCATCGTCTCACCCACAATCCGGGCACACTTCAAGTGAGCCTTAGAAGCAGACAAAGAAAGGTCGTGGTGCATCGCATAGAGTAAGCGTCTCTGCGATGGCTTGAGCCCGTCCCGCGCATCAGGAAGAGCACGGGAAATAATAACGGACATCGAATAGTCCAAAAAGGACTTCGACATCTCGTCGGCAACATTAATTGATTCAACAAAGTCGCGGGCTGGAGTGGGATCTTGGGTGTCGTCAGACATGAAAAATTATCGGGTTCGATTAAACGTCGAGGTTTTGCACATTTAGCGCGTTGTCTTCGATAAAGCGCTTCCGCGGCTCGACCACATCGCCCATCAGGACATCGAACATCGTTTCGGCCTCAATCTTGTTTTCTGCATCAAACTGCACGCGAAGCAGCTGCCGGGTTTCCTTGTCCATGGTGGTCGCATATAATTCCTTGGCGTTCATCTCACCAAGCCCCTTGAATCGCTGGATTCGCATCCCCTTCTTACCAATTTCGAGGACGCGCGCCAGAATTTCGAAAAGACTAAAGACCGGAGTGATCACTTCATTATCATTCTCACCTTCCACCAATTCATAAATCGGCTGATCTTCAGAGAAAAAGGGTTCGCTCTTCACCCCGAATTCGCCGAGTCGCTCTAGCAGCTTGGAAATTCCGATCGCTTCGCCAAGCTCGCGCCGAACAGCGCGGCGCATCTTGCCCTCAAATTTCTCTTTGAACTGAGCCTCCTCCTCTTCCCCAATCTCTTCCCCAAACAAACGGAGATCTCGATTCTCAACCGCGAAAGCACGGACTTCGTCTTCACTCTTGAAATAATAAACCTCTTCCTCATTACCGGTGCGAACACGAATCATGTAAGTCGGCAACTTGTTCCCGTCACGAGCCGCGAGGAGATTGCGGAAGTCGCCCCCGTGACCTTCAAGAGTCCGCACGAAAGTCTGCAATTTGGCGAGAGTTGCGAGGACACTTTGGAGAAGATCCGAGTCAACAGAATCATTTGTTCCCGTTTGACGCAACAACACGTCATCCGATCCCAGTTCGATGAGAATCTTGTTCATCGCCGGATCATCAGCCACGTATTCCTCACGCTTCTTACGTGTGATTTTGTAAAGCGGTGGTTGCGCAATATAGAGATAACCAGATTTCACTAATTCTGGCATATGACGACAGAAGAAGGTCAGCAGAAGAGTTCGGATATGAGCTCCGTCCACATCGGCATCTGTCATGATGATTACCTTGTGGTAGCGGACCTTTTCAATATCGAAAGCACCCTCTTGATCGCCATCGCCGATACCGGCACCGATTGCAGTGATCATTGCCTGAATTTCCTTGTTCTGAAGAGCCCGGTGCAAGCGAGCTTTCTCAACATTAATGACTTTACCACGAAGAGGCAGAATGGCCTGGGTCGTTCTATCGCGTCCCGACTTCGCGGAACCACCAGCCGAGTCACCCTCCACAATAAAGATCTCAGATTTAGCTGGATCGCGTTCGGAGCAATCCGCCAACTTACCGGGAAGCCCACCTCCGGACATCACCGACTTACGTACTGTCTCGCGAGCTTTGCGAGCCGCTTCACGAGCACGTGCCGCGTTGACCGCTTTGTCGATCACCGTTTTGGCAAGGTTTGGATTCTCGTCGAAATAGTTTTGTAGCCCCTCATACACCACCGAACTCACCACTCCTTCGATTTCAGTGTTGACCAACTTATCCTTGGTCTGGGAGCTGAATCGCGGATTCGGCATTTTTACACTGATCACGCATACGATCCCTTCCCGAACATCATCTCCGCTAAGGGCGGGATCTTTGTCTTTGAGAATCTTGTTTGCCTTGGCGTATTGGTTGATCGAACGGGTCAGGGAACCACGAAAACCAGTCAGGTGGGTTCCGCCATCTGCATTAGGAATCGAATTGGCGAAACAAAGGATCTGATCGTTGTAAGAATCATTGTATTGGAAAACGACATCCACGAAGACATCGTCTTCCATCACCTTGCCATCGTAATCGACTTCAACTTTCCGCTTTCCTTTCAAAAGAACCGGATCGTCGTGCACCAAAGTTTTATTCTCACCCAATTGCTCAACAAACTCCTCGATCCCACGTGCGTAAAAGAAAGTTTCTTTTTCGGCAGACTCGGCCCGGAGATCTTCCAAGTTGATAGTCAACCCCGGATTCAAGAAGGCCAATTCGCGGAGACGCTTTGACAGGCGATCGAACTTAAACTCGGTCGTATCGGTAAAGATCGTCACGTCCGGGAAAAAGGTAATCTTTGTCCCAGTGACCCCAGCAGGAACCTTATCGACAACCGCCAATTCCTTGACCGTCTTACCTCGTTCGAAAGTGATTTCATGGAGCTTCTCGTCGCGGGAAACCTGGGCGACAAACCAATCCGAAAGCGCGTTCACACACTTAGCACCCACTCCGTGAAGACCACCGGAATATTTGTAAGCGCCTTGGCCAAACTTACCACCCGCATGAAGACTCGTCAGAACGAGCTCGATAGCCGGGATCCCAAACTTAGGGTGCATATCGACCGGAATTCCCCGGCCATCATCGGTAACACTACATGACTGATCTTCGTTAATAGAAATGTCGATCGTTTTACAATAACCAGCGAGATGCTCGTCAATCGAGTTATCCAGAACCTCAAAAACGCAGTGGTGTAAACCCCTCTCATCAGGGTCACCGATATACATCCCCGGGCGCTTCCGGACTGCGTCTAACCCCTCCAGCTTGTCAATCTGCCCGGCACCATACTCTTGGTCACCAGAGACTCCGACATCGTCGATTTCCTCTTCCGGTTTTTCCTCTGCCATTAGACCCAAATTCTCCGAAATTTCAGAGATTGCGGCAAGGTTGTTTCGAAAATTTTAGGTGTTTTTCCCGCAGATTCTTCCGGAAAGGAATCATCACGAATTGAAAGTCTGATTTAGGTAGTAGGCAGCAGCCAGAACTACTCCCAAAACAATCATTCCAAACACCAATAATTTAGTCACCACCGCAACTTCCTCGTGCTCCCGCTGAGTCTCTGGAGCCACCCGCCGCGGGCGCTTTCTCGGGCGACCGGACTCCCAATCCCGGTATTGTTCGGCCCTTTGATCGACCGGCGACCGGACCACTTGCTGCCGCTGCTTGACGTCAGAAAAAACATCGGGTGAACCCTCTTTAAGTTTTTTATCCGGAGCCTTAGTCGGTTTGCCACAAGAAGGGCACGGAGCAGAGACCCCGGCAAGAAAATCATCAACCGTAAGGGAGATCTTACAGTGCTCGCACGTAAATTGAATCACGCCATTGTCCTCATCGGCCATGGTCTTCAGAATCTCACGAAATTCACGGCAAGTCCAACTCTACAATTCAAGTAAAGACAGCTGCCACTTAAGAAGAATATCAGCAGGGTCGACTCGACCTGAGATAATTTGTTCAAGCACTCCACGAGAAGCAATTACTGAGGGATCAATCCCTAGATTCTCGGCAATTTTATTCCGGCTTTCCATCACTTCCTCCAATCTTTGCTCAAAAGTTTGATCGTAACGTTGGCGTATCTTTTTCGGTCTCACCGGCCAATCGGGTTCAGAAATCCCCTCTGCCTCTTTGATTGCCGCTGCCAATCGTTGACTGCGGTCGGCGCGCAGCTTTGGAGGGAGATTGAGCTTACGCCCCTCAGCCAGATCATTTGCCCATGCAATTAATTGCTTATTGGTCGCCACCATAAAACTGGGACGGTTCCATGAAGCAGCCTCACCATCCCGCCAATTCCAAACGGCACGCAAAAACCTCAACCCCGTAGGTTGCAAACGACCACTGCCAGAAATTCTCCAAGATTCTTTTTCCTCACCTTCCCGTTTCTTAACACGGGTTTGAGCAGCCTCACATGATTCTAGGAACCATTCGTAGCGACCTAGTTCCCTGAGCTTGATTTCCACCTCATGTGCCAGCGGAAGGAGATATCGCACATCATTGCCGGCGTATTCGAGCATTTTTGAACTGAGAGGTCTCTTTCCCCAGTCAGCCTTTTGAGAACTCTTCGAGAGTTCGACCCCGAAATACTGCTCCACTAGACTCGCATAGCCAAATCGCTGGTGTCCCAGAAGTTGGGCGGCAATCTGGGTATCATAGAGCATCGGCGGAACCATCTTCCACTCTGCCAGCATAAGCGTCATGTCATAGTCTGCTCCATGCATCCAGATGCGAGCGGAACTCAACCACTCGACCAAAGGATCCAATGACTCCTCCGCAAGGGGATCGATTAATTCGACCTCCTCACCGTAGCAGACCTGAACGAGACATATCCGCTCAGCATACCTGTAAAGGCTGTCGGCCTCCAAATCCAAGCCAACCCTACCATCGCCAGAGGGCAAAGCTCTCATGAGTTCTTGGACGCTTGTGTAATGATCTGCAGCCATGGAATAAAAAAAGGAACAGGGAAGATCCCTGTTCCTTTGAAATTATTTAAATAATCCAGAGAAAGTCAAATGATCGGAGTCAGGATGTCCAAAATCACTTGGCGCTCGCGACTACCCGATAGTAGAGGTGTCGACGTCCTTGGGCAGCAATCACCGGAATTCGGTAAATTTCGTAGTTACCCTCGAGCCTGTGAAGGCTGGAAAGCTCGACAGCCTGCCAGCTCTCCAGATCGGTAGACTGCTGAGCCGTGTAATTAAGGTCCGGACGACTTGGGTCGATTCCATATTCGATGTAGCTGAGCTCACCATCCACTACCAACTGGGGGAGATAGGAAGGAATATCAGCAATCAAAACATCACCACCAAAGGCATACTCCTGATGATTCGAATACCCATCACCGTCGGCATCAGCTTCAGGGTTTGGATCAAACCCGGCACCATACTGGGAAACAAATGCTTCAAAATTATTGTCAGGAATGAATTTAATATCGTCGATCAAAGCGCCATCAAACGGAAGGTTGGTGCTAGAGCGGATTGCGGCATCAGCTCCCCTGAAGTCCTTGCGGAAGCGAAGTTGAACGCGGTGACGACCGGGAGGAATCACACCAGCTGCGCCCGGACTGAAGAAGTTTACCAAACCATCTCCCGAACCAACTCCAGGACCGGTGGCAAGAACAACCCCATCAACAAGGAATTCCAAAACATCAGTGGGTTCTGCGAGGTTGACCGCAATGAAATCAAAGATTCCCGGGCCAGTGACCCAGCCTGACATGGAAGCCGTCTGACCGTTACCGATTGCAGGTGTGACGAGAGCGCTTGGAGCACCACCTTCTGGTGGAGGGCTGATTCCGTCTAGAGTTGTAGGTAGGAATAAAGCCCGGCTATCCAACTCGAAGTCAAAGCCTTCGATATTTCCAGCACTCTTAATCTCCTCAATAAACTTCTCGAGAGTCATAACCTCGATATTATCTACCAAACCACGATCCTCGCCTTCAGTATCGGCTCCGTTCTTTCTGTAGATCCAACGAACATCGTTACTTGCTTCTGGAAGCATGATCGCGGAACGACCCCATGCTCGCTCCCCACTAATAAAGGCATCCCATACTTGAGGGACTTCTCCACCAAGATTGACCCAGAGCCGATCAGCGCCTTCCTCAGAAGAAGTCTTCCAATCGAAGAGCAGAACACCTTTAGCCAAACCATTGAAACCAAAGGTTGATGACTGATTATCAGCGAGACCAACTGCGCTTCTGGCCGAGAGTGGCTCAGGCACATTACCATCATTAGTATCAGTGAATTCGAAGTCCCAAGGCAAATCGCCTTCAAAGACAGCAGGGATTCCAGAGAGGCCCACCGCATCACCCAATGCCACAGAAGTTGGGCGAACCACCACGTTGATGGGGAATTCAGCCTGAGTGCCTTCTGCACCAGTCAAAACGACACTAATCGTGTACAAACCTGGGTCAGTCGGAGTTCCCGAGATTGTCTGATCATCTGCATTATAAACAAAGCCAGGAGGGAGATTACCAACCTGAATTTCTGTCGCACCTGAAGTATCAAGAGCGTAAACAAACGCCCCCCCTTGATCGACATCGATGACACGTGCACTTGTCAGAATAGGAACCTGCTTCACAGGAGCATCAGGATCTGCGCTCCCGTTAATCGTCAAAGTTGCATTATTGAGCACAGCTGGATTCCCGGAAACGCGGTCGGTCACACGCACAAGCCATGTTCCCGCAGAACCTTCACCCCAATTGCGAACGGTCATAAAATTCCAGAAGAAGATACTGTCTTCCTCATGGTCAGCATTCGTCTCAGCCAGAATGCTCTGCGTGCCGTTTGGTGAAATCAAAACAACCTCAAGGTCAGCTCGATTCTGAGTAATGATCGTCGCATTGAACTCAACGTGCTCGACTCGCAAGTTTTCGAAGGAAGTCCCATCACTCCCTTGGGTCATGTCAAATGAGGCAAGGAGGGATTCACCTGTATTATCAGGAATCAAACCAGTTGGCTCTTCAGCCGTTCCCTGAGAATCACTCGAGAAAAAGGCCGAACGAGAGTGCTGAACAGCTTCTCCAAGAAAATCATTGGCACTGTTGACTCTGAAAGCCTCTTGAACCGCAGCAGCGGCATCAACAAGTCCGGCTCCATAGCTGTGATTGAAATCAATCCCAGCAGCATTGGTCACCCACTCCGCATTTTCACCGTCAACCTTAAAGGCAGTGCGAATTAGGATATCCTGCACGTCGCGCCAAGTGAGGTCGTCATTTTCCTCCAGCATCATCGCCGCCACTCCTGAAACCAAAGCGGCAGAAGCTGAAGTTCCACCAAAATCACCGATATATTCGGTGGTCCGGATTGGGTTATCATCTTCGTCAACATCCAAACCGTAGGATGCCGCGAGCAAACTTTGGGCTCCGCCATCAGATGGCGCAACCACCACAAGGTTAGCCCCCTTCTCCGAATAGGCGGCACGCTGTCCGGCGTCATCGATCGAACCTACCGCGATTGTGTATTTCGAGTTAGCGTAGCCATCATAGTTAGAGTTATCTTCAATCTCGCCGCCATCACCGGCAGCCCACACAAAGATGTTTCCGAGACCAGCAGGATTTGGGTTCCCAGGAGTCGAGGGCCTAGATCGCCCGAACAAGATTCCGTCCTCGAACGCAGCTAGGGTCAAAGGCCCTGGCTGCTCAAGATCTAGGGTAGTATCATCGGGGCCCCAACTTGAATTGTAGACATCGATAGTATCATTTTCGAAGGAGAGAGAAGCGGCTTCGGTTACGTCGTCCGTTAAGCCATCCGCTCCGAGGAGTCTGATCCCTGAGAGCGTCGCATTGGGAGCAACTCCGGAAATTCCTTCGTTGTTATTGAAAGCCGCCGCAATCAACGAGCCCACGCTCGTTCCATGGCTAAGAGCTGCGTCGAAAGTCGTAGGGTCAGCGGGGTCACCATCAAGCAAGTTCAGGTGAGGCCCAGTTGCATTCGCAGCGAGATCAGCGTGGTCGATTGACAAACCATCATCGATTACTCCAACCGTGACTCCCCGACCAGTCGCGCGGTCTAAAGCTCCTTCCAGCTTGATGTCAATACCGGCAACGCCTCCATTGACGCCAATATTGTTCAGGTTCCACTGATACGCCCCATCATCACGAGGATTGTCGATGGTGTCATAAAATGGATCACTTGGGATCGCCCTCTTAAATCTCTTTTTCGAGAAAACAGGCTCGGCTGAGATCACTTCTGGATCAGCAGCAACACGAGCAAGCTGGGCGAGCACTTTACCCGCTGACTCTTCTTCACAAATCGCCAGATTAGAACCTTCCCGGACCAACTCCATTGAGTGGATACCACAACGCTCCTGCACCTCCTGCAGACTCGCTCCAGGTGCAAGTTTCACAACGTAATGGGTGCGAAGAATCCTCCGAGCGTTTGGGTTACGCTGCTCCCCATTAGGATAAAAAACCAAATACTTTTCGCCCCCAGGCTCAGAGGCCTGAGATATGATTGCGGAGGTCGATCCAGCAGCAACCGGAGAAATCTTAAGTCTTCCCGACTCGTCGAGGTGGCAGAGCTCGTAGGTGCAAAGGGTAAGATTGTTGATCAATCCGCCTTGTGAAAATTGGTGGCTACCAGACGAGCTAGCTTGCCCGCTGACGATAGAGGCCGCGGAATCACCAAACGAGCTGCCGGACAGCGCGATCAGTGTGAGGAATGTCATTGATGACTTTTTCATAGAAAATCGAGGTGGAAATTGGGGTGATGGGTTACGAGCAATTAGGATTTAGTTCTGCTCGAACTGAACACGAAGGAAGCAAGGGTTTACGTTATATGCCGCACGACTTAGCACACTGATTCGTTCGTCGTTATTGAACACAATGAACCAGTTGGGATCACCCTGCTCAATTGTGGTCCAGTTTTCCTGATCAGAGGAATATTGCATGATGTAATCGAGACGCGATCCAACAGCCGGACGCTTGGCGATTTCCAAGTAACATTGGTCGTTACCGATGAGCACTGGAGTTGGATTAGGAACCGAAGCGGGGTCCGTCGGGCTGGTTTGAAGACCAAACTCTTCCAAATTAGTGTAACCATCACCGTCAAAATCAGCATCCGGCTCAAGCAATTCATCAAGAGTTCCAGCAGAGAAAGTTTCACCTACGAAACCGGGATAAGTGTCAATGAGATCAATGTCCCACTGATAAGTCCGACTAGAGCGGTCTACCGCGGAACCGGTGGACGAATTGCGAACGAACTCAATCTCCACCAAAAGTTCTTGGCCTGGACCAAAGAAATCTGGGCCTAGATCATAGCCCCTCGGGATCCCAAGATCACGACTACCAATTAACTGAGGAAGCTCAGGGTTAGGTGGAATTGCATCAGGAATAGGTGGGAAAACTATTTTCCTTGTTGCACGATTCCGAACCGAAAAGAAGAGTCGATCATTACCCAAGAAGGTCGATTGATTGAAACCTTCCCATTGGAAGTTGAAGGAAATCCGCGGATCAAACTCCATGACTCCATTATTCCAACGATCATCATTGGTGACACGAAAATCATTTCCAACATCAATTCCTCCACTATCCACACTACGCCCGCCAGGTCCAGGGACCGCCTCCACCATCTCACGGTGAGATACACTCATGAAAAAATTAGCCGGATTCTCTTCATCCGAACCAAGTGCCGGGAACTTGAAAATATAGGTCCCAGGAACGATTTCATTTCTGTGACGCTCGAGCTCGGTCGGAAGATAAGGTCGGGTCGACTCAAAATCGGTCAACTCATACCCGATTCCATTCACAGGGTCATTGATAAGATCGTAAAAGATAACGGTACTATTATCAGACCAATTAAAACCACCCAATGGCCGCGGCAGGCTCGAAGGGGGGGCTGAGAAAAGTTCAACAGCCTGCGTCAGAAAAGGCTGAATGCTTCGTGCAGGAATCGGCTGACTCACCGAAACATAAACACCAGTATCACGAACACCATCGCCATCAAAATCTCCCTGAGTAACGAGACCTGTCGTTCCACTCGGACAAAAGATATTAGGCGGTGTGTAAAATATATCAAAGTTAGCGGCACAGCCAAGAACCGAGGCGTTACCATCAAAAACACGAACAAACAATTCTCCACCTTGATACTCAGAATCAGATGGCCCAATCAATTTAAAGGCTTTTGTATCCCGGAAAGTGAGATCGAGAGTGCTTAGAAACTGTGCCTGAGCCAGCGTGGCTGTCAGTGAAAAGGCACCCGCAAGCAGGGCCATAGGTTTTAAGGATTTCATTTTCGAAGGTGTTTGCAATGCATTTACATGTGTTTGGGGATCCTATCAATCGAAAAACTGTTCTTATCCAACATTTCGGTCGATTGAATTACCCCAAGCTTATAATCGTGCTTGGGGGAGGTTAGCTGCCGGAGGTGAAATGCGACAAGCGCAAAATTAAAAAGCAACTCGCCCATCTTTTGAGAAACGTGAGCTGAAGATTTCTTGGAACAAAAACTGATTTTCTTACTTCTAACAAAGATTTAGGGGAAATCCCGTATTTTCGAGTTCCCGCCGGGCTTAATCCAGCAGAAATCCGGGAAAATCTGATTGATTCAACGCATCCCCTGTAAAAGAAGTTCTGTGTTCGTTTTGGTGCGCGCGAGGTTGCGCAAAAGGGTCTCGATGGCCTCGCCAATTGGCAAACTGGCGAGATGGCGGCGAATTTCCTGCACTCGTGGCAATTCATCAGAATGATAAAGCCGGTCGTCATTTCTTGTGCCACTCTGGGGGATATGGATAGCAGGGTAAATCCGCTGCTCAGCTAATTCGCGATCCAGACGCACTTCCATGTTACCTGTTCCCTTCAACTCTTCAAAAATCACATCGTCCATGCGATTTTCAGTCTCAATCAGGCAAGTTGCTAAAATTGTCAGGCTGCCGCCTTCCTCGATATTCCGGGCCGCTCCAAAAAACTTTCGGGTTTCGGTGATCGCCTTGGGACTAACTCCGCCCGAGCCGATCGGCCCACCACGTGACGCGTTATTGTAGCCACGTGCTAAACGGGTCAAACTATCCAAAAGAATCACAACATCTTTCCCCTGCTCGACCAATCGACGGGACCTCTCCAAAACAAGATTGGCAACTTCGGCGTGCCTCTTGGAAGGCTCGTCAAAAGTCGAAGCAAAAACATTTTGACCCACCATTTCCTCAAAATCGGTCACCTCTTCAGGCCGTTCATCCAAAAGAAGGATGACCAACTCGGTTTCCGGCGAGTTCAACTGGATCGATTTTGCGATTTGCTTGAGCAGAATCGTTTTTCCTCCGCGGGGAGGCGCTACGATCAAGCCTCGCTGCCCCTTTCCGAGCGGCGCCACCAAATCAACCACTCGCGTTGCGAGACCCGCGCCATCATCGGCCCCCTCAAGCACAAAGCGCTCTTCCGGAAAAAGTGACGTGAGCGAATCGAAGTGAGTCGGTTGCCCATAATCAGCTAAGGCCACACCATCAATCTCGAGAATCTCGAGAACCGAAAGAAATTTGTCTCGATGCTTAGGTTCGCGGATTGACACTTTCAGCCGCTGGCCCTCACGAAGGCTATATTCCTGCAGCATCTGAGCCGGCACATAAAGATCATCCGGGGAAGCCCTAAAACTACGAGATTCCTCCCGAATCATGGCATAATTTCCACCTGTGAATTCCAAAACACCCTCCCCCTCGATGCGAGTTCCATGGGTCGCGTAACACGAGAGAATCGTGAATACCAACTGGGCGCGGGTCACTCGGTTGGGAATACGAACCGGCAAGCGCTCAACTTCATCATAAAGATCACTCAGCGACTCTCTTCGGAATTTACTTAAATCGATCTGCGCTGGCACCTCCGGCGGAGGAGGTGGAGGGGTCTCCACTTTTTTGGGAATTTCTTTAGCTTCGGTCTCTTTAACCACCGAAATCTCATCTTTCTTCGGCGTCTCAGCCTCCGCATCTTCTTCTGCCGTTTCCTGAGAAGCATTCACCTCAACCTGCTTCTTGGCTAACTTTTTGGAGGCTGCTTTTTTCTTTGCCTCAAGAGCCGCATTTGCCGCCTTCTCAGCCGCTAACCTCGCAATCTCAGCCGCCTTCACTGCCGTTTCTGCCGCTTCTGCTGCAGCTAATTCGGCTGCGACAGCCTCAGCCATCGCATCCTCCTTCTCATCTACAACAGCCTCAACCTCGAGCTCCAACTCTGGAGCCTCCTCGACCTTAGCAACTTTAGAAACTACTTTTTTCGCCGCTTTTTTCGCCGCCTTTTTCGCCGCTTTTTTCGCCGCTTTTTTCGCCGCCTTTTTCGCCGCTTTTTTCGCCGCTTTTTTCGCCGCCTTTTTCGCCACAGGCTTTGCAGCCACTTCTTTGTTAGGCTCGATAGGTTCTTGCTCGTCAGTCATGAAATAGAAAGGGGTTTCAGGAATCGTGCGAGTTGGCTCTCCAAAGTGGCGAGACTTCCCTCATTCCAAAAAACGACATCCGCTCTGGCAACCTTTTCCATAATAGGAAGCTGCGCTTTGAGGATCGATGAAATCATTCTGTCTTCGAAGTGATTCCGGGCCTTGAGGCGGATTCGTTGCGTAGCTTGAGAAGTAGCCACGACCAGATTTAGCTCCTGACCGAAATCAAATCCGCTTTCAAAAAGAAGCGGCACATCTGCGACAAACAGCGTCGTTGAGGCTGTTTTAGAATAAAAATCTCGTTTCTCAAGACATTCCTTTCGCACTTTTGGATGCAGGATAGCTTCCAACTTCCCCCTTGAAGTCTCATTTTCGAAAACAAGTTTTCGCAGAGCTGCCCGATCCAGAGATCCATCACCCTTGATCACCAATTGCCCCAGGGCATCCGAAATCTCCTCTAAAACCATTTGTTCCTGCAACAGAGACTGCACCAACTCGTCACAATCAAAAAAAGCGGAAGTCGGCATCAGACGACCTATCATCTTCCCTGCCGTCGACTTCCCAGTCGCAATCCCACCGGTCAGAGCAAACACGTTCATAGGGAAACAATCGCCTGAAACCCCACAAGATACCAGCCCCGGCTCCCAAAAACAAAAAAGCGGGATCTGTATCACAGATCCCGCTTTGAAAAAGTTATTCCGAATTAATCTCCGGGAAGACTTGGAAGGGCAGTGTCTGCAGCACCACCACCAACGGAAGGCGCAGTCGCTGTATCACCACCATTCACACGCTTACCAGTCGCATCAATGATCTCAGCAGTCACGAAGATGATGAGGTTACTCTTGATGTGATTTTGAGCCTTGGTCTGGAAAAGACGTCCGACGTAAGGCAAGTCACCAAGAATGGGCACCTTGTCTTCAACACTCTGCACATCTTCACGCATCAGACCACCAACAGCCACTGTGTAGCCATCATAGATCGTCAGACCAGTTTTCACGCTGCGAACCGAGAAGACTGGCATCTCGATGCGGTTTTCTGTGATTACAATCTGCACAGGGTTACCAAGTGAGTCAGTTGCCGGAGCTGTAATCGGGCTACCATAATTAATGAAACCCTCAAACTCGACGATTGTCGGAGTGAAACGAAGCTCAATGATGCTATCATTAGCATCGATCTGGGCTTCCACCTCAAGGGTGACACCAGTATTCTTGGTATCAAATGCCGATGGAGTTGCAGGAGTCACAGGGAAACCGGCACCTCCGCCGCCGCCGACACCACCCTGCTGGTTACCGATTCCACCACCAACTTGGTTAGGAAGCTCGGGTGGTTCGTATTCGGTTGGATAAATAAACTCGCGAATGATCTCAATCGTAGCATTTTGACCAGGAAGAGCGACAACGCTTGGCGCAGTCATAATGTCCGCCCCTTTTCTTTGGGAGAGACCACGCATGATCATTTGAACCTGACCACTGCTGAACAGTCCAGTCATGGAGAGAATGCCAGGAGCAACGCTGTTTCCCACAGCTGTCCGAGTCGGATTATTCAAGATCGCATCGATGCTGTTGCGATTGACCGCAGCAGAACCACTTCTAAGACTGGAAGTCACGATGTTGGAAACATTCTCCTGAGGAGAAGCAGGAATACCAGGGATATTTACCCGATCCACTGTTCCAATGAAGTCCGTGTTATTGCGGGCAGTTCCGCTTCCAACGGTGCCACCACCAAGGAAGTAGTTGCTACCGAATCCAAATGGAGTTGCGATCCAATCGAAACCCAGCTCCTCACCATTTTCTTGGGAAACCTCCACAAACTTGGTGGTCACCCGGATCTGGCGAGGAGTGTCATTGATGGCAGCCTGAACAATACCGTCGATCAACTCGAGGTTTGTTGGCGTGTTCCGCACAATCAGAGTGCTCGAACTCTTCAGGAAACTAGCAGAGGAATTTGGAGGGAAAGAAACTCCATTCTCTTTGAGGAGAGTCACAATGTCCTTGCGAGGCTCGATACCGGCTGGGCCGTTATCATCGCTTGCAGCGAATGGATCGGGATCGCCTCCACCACCGCCACCTTCACCACCACCACTTGTCGTAATGAAAGTCTCGAATGTAGGAGGAACAGTCCAACGACGCTGAACAATATCCGCGTCCTCACCTTCCGTGATTGGAAGAAGCGTAACCGCGAACTCGTCAACCTTGTATCGAAGTTTTGCCTCGTCACAGATATACTGAAGGGCTACGCGAAGAGGAACCTGTCTCAGCTCGAGGTTCTTGATCAGGATCGCATTCGGATCGGTAGCATCACCAAATCCGTCACCACCACCAAGAGCTTCATCATCACCAGCCGCTCCTCCGTCCTCGCCTAGAGTCTTGGGAGTGCGAACCACAAAGTTGATGCCCTTTTGGCTTTCGTCGATCACGGTGTTGTCCAACTCGATGGAGCGGAGGCGAAGAAACTCAACAGCCTCTTCCACAGTGATATTGTTCAACTTCACATCAGGAATGATGATCTGGTTGAGCTTGGCGATAATCGAACGCTCACGGTCTTGACCTGAGTCAATATCAGGGCCTTGACGAACCTGCTCACCAAGAGGAGGA
>JAQWSX010000215.1 GCA_029242935.1 Akkermansiaceae bacterium | reverse complement strand
TCATCCACCAAGCCAGGGTGAGGTCCTCGGTGGTTGAGATGGCCTCTGCGGGACACAAGATTTCATCGGCGCCTGCACCCTCTAAAGCGCCTGCGCCTACCCTGCCTGGCTCAAGCCAAGTTCCCCCAATAAGCGTTCCGTGATATCCCCCGATGACATCTTCCGCAACCTCTCCAGTTAGATCGTCAAAAGGCCAGTAAGCGATCAGATTGGCTTGAGCAAGGGATACCGAGAGTAAGGTTAGGGGAATGAGGGAGGTTGTGAGCTTCATAACGACTAGGGATTTTCTTTTGAAGGAAATGGGAGGGAGTTGGAATCTTGGCCTATTAAGGCGAATTCTTAATTTAAGAGTCTTACACTTTTAGCAACGTTTCATTCTTTCAGCAATAACACCGATGAATATGAAGATTCCTAGAATGACTGGGTATCTCAGCGAAAGATTAATCTGTAGATAGAATTGTTTGAGAACACTTCCTCCCACGAGGGTTGCAAAGCCATAACCAAAAGCATTTAAGATCACAAATCCAGTCACACGGATGATAAAATGGTTCGGGCGTAGTAGCCTGCGAAAACAACGGTCGATACGATCACTGCAGAGAACTAAGACTGTAACAATTTGGGCCAGACAGATTTCGAAGAGGTAAGGTTGCAGGAGGTTCGCAAGCTTTAGAGAGAATTGAGCGATCATCTTCTTGAAGGTCTTTATCTATTTATTAACCCTAATAATTTGAAGTAGTTTCCCTGTTCGGGAAAGCTCCAAAAATTCTTTAGATCATGAAAGTTTCAGAAGGGGCCTTAGTGAGTATTTCAAGTGAATGAGGGGCCTTCCTGCGAAGATCGTATTCGTTTTTATCGTAAACTAACGCGTCGACCCACCGTCGCCCTTGGCCTTCCTCGCTTCCTGAAGAAGGAAGTCGAGGGCGGGCTTGGCGTCCGGATCAGCGAGGCGGTTTTGCTGTTCCTTTTGATCAATGGCGAGGTTGTAGAGTTCGACCGGATAGAGCTCGCCATTGTAGGCGAAGCGATGATCGAGGAAGAGTTTCCATTGGCCAGGGATGGGTGCAGCGTTTGAGCGGACCGCGACGATGGCGCGCTTATTGGACTTCTTTTTGGAGGCCTCACTATGATCGTTTGGGAAGATCGGCGCGCGCGGCTCGGTCTTTTCTCCTCGTAGCGCGGCGAGTTGCGAGTGACTATCTTCCGCACCTTTCTCTCCCTTAGCTAGATCTGGAAGAGGTTTGCTAATAATCTCCCCGAAAGTGGCGAAGAGGTCGTTGAGCGCAAGGAGCCGGTCGCTGGTTTTGCCTGGGGTTTTCGCGTTTCCATCACCGATTTTTCCAGCGGGCCAAGATGCGAAGAAGGGCGTGCGGTGACCACCATCGTAGGTCGATCCTTTATTACTGCGCAGCGGGCCGGTGTAGGTTTTGGATTTGTTCTCTGATCCATTGTCGCTTGCGAAGATGACGAGAGTGTTTTCGATGAGCTTGTGTCCCGGATTGCGTGGGTCTTCATGCTTCTCGAGATAGTCGAGGATGAGGCCAAGTTGCACGTCGTTTTCATAAACGAAGTCAAGGCGTTTGAGCCCCGTCTTTTTTCCACTCACAAACTCACTCGCACCGGTAACTTTTTGTTCGGCAATCGCATTGCAGGGGGTGTGCGGGGTGTGATTGCTCGGGGAAGCGAAATAGAGGAAGAAAGGATTACTTTCTTTATGAGCTCTGCGGAGGAATTCGAGACTAGCTTGGTAGAGCTTCGGGCCGATCTCTTTCAGGACATACGAGCCGTCGAGTTTCTTCGATTTTGGGGAGGTTGCGCCGGGGATATCACGGTTTCGTATCCAGCCAGGGCCGATGTTTTGGTTGGGTGTGTTTCGCTTCATCCCATCTGGTCCGGACGTGGGATGGCTACGCGATATCCCGTAGAAGAAGTCGAAGCCGTGATCGTTCGGGCCGTCCGCGATTTCTTTTGTGAGGTCTGCGTCGTCCCAGCCGTCTGCCACCGTTCCGTCAGTTTTGCGATAGCTAAGACCGAGGTGCCACTTTCCTACCATTCCGGTGCGGTAGCCCGATTGGCGGAGAAAAGTGGCGAGGGTTGGACGGTCTTTTTCGATGAGAGGATCACATTGCACACCAAAGAGAACCCAGTGTTTGAGGGACGAGCGCCAGCAGTAACGGCCGGTCATGAGGGCGTAGCGCGAGGTTGAGCAGCGGCTATGCGGTGAATGAGCGTCAGTGAAGCGAATTCCCATGTTTGCGAGGCGCTGCATGCTGGGCGTATGCAGTTGCACGTCGTTACTATTACCGCACCAGTCCTGATAGACGGAGGTGTCACCTAGTCCCATATCATCTGCGAAATAGACGATGATGTTGGGTTTTGGAGCGCCGAGAACAAAGAGGCCGGAGCCGAGGAGGAGTAAGATGACCAGAACGTGTCTCATGGGGTGATTAAGGTGTTTGCTTGGCTGGGACTTGCAAGAAAATGCTGCGGAGTCCGGTCGTTGATTGGGATCTGGACGATCGCTGGTGCTGAGATATCGGTGGACTTAGAAGTAATCTAAAGTGGGCATTGCAACTGATTCTCCAAGTGAGAGAGTCAACCTGTGACGCAGTTGATAAAGAAGATCCGATTCTGTCACAGCGGATTGGTTGGAATGATTCTTTTTGGGGTCGTGATTGTCGGGCTCACTTGTCAGGTGCCGGTTTTCCGTTTTGCATTGGAACGTTGGGAGACGGACTCATACACGGTTGTTATTGTTCCCGGAGCGAGCGGGAAGTTGTCGCCCACCGAGAACGAAGCCCTTAAGTTTCTGCAATCGAGAGGGGAGGCTGATTCGGGGAATATGAATTTGGAGGTTAAAATTGATTCCAAAAAGATTGGCGAGAGTTCCGCCGCGACGATGGGGCTTTTCTATCCTCCAAGATCGGCCGGACCAAGGATCCCTCCAATCTGGTCAGGAGCCCTGACTATGGGAAACGCCAAGACTTTGGTTGATTCGTCGGCACGGCGCGAAATTGTGAGCCGGCTTCTCAGCGGGGAATCCGCAGTTTGGATCCTGATCGAGTCGGGTGACAAAGAGAAAGATGATCGCGCGGCAGTAGAGATAGAAAAGGCCTTTGCGAAGGCGGAGGCTGAATTGAAGATTCCCGACGGGGTGCTGACTGTCGCAGAAGCGCGCGAGGTTCCGCCGGGGAAACAGCGAGATTTGGATGTCACGCTACGATCCTCAATTCCACTCAAAATTAAATTTTCTCTCATACGGATTTCGAGGACCAACTCGGCGGAATCGATTTTTCGGGAGATGTTGTTGCACATGGAGGCCGATCTTGGAGAGTTCCGGAACGAACCGATGGTGTTCCCGGTGTTTGGGCGAGGCCGTGCCTTAGAGCCACTCATCGCCCGTGGAATTAATCTTGTGAACGTCTTCGAGCATTCCTCCTATTTTTGTGGAGCTTGTTCGTGTGAAATTAAGAATCAAAACCCTGGAGTCGATCTCTTGATTTCAGCAAACTGGGAAGAAGCAATCGCAGGGAATGAGGTGATTATTGGGAAATCCCTTCCCCCTCTGCTAGGAATTGGGACTTTGAGCGATGAAAGCACCAACGGAGAAAAGACAAGAGACACTCTCGGATCTGAATTGGCGGATTTGAAACGCCGGCCGTGGGTAATGGTCGGTGGGGTCATTCTCTTAGGGCTCGCCTTCGGGAGCATCCTGATTTTGAGGAATAATCGGTGAAAGCAACGTATGGACAAGAACGAGGATTTTTTATGATGATTAAGGTATTTTTAAAGAGCACGATTACGGTTTTAGTTTTCTTTGATTTGGCTCTTGGGGCCGACTGGCCGATGTGGAGGAATGATACCGGGCGGACGGCTCAATCGGGCGAAGTGCTGGCAGAAAATTTAAGTCTTCAATGGTCGCGTAGCTTGCCGCCTTTAAAGCCAGCTTATCGTGATAATCGATTGCAGTTCGACGCAGGCTACGAGCCGATCGTGCTTGGGAAAAGACTCGTCGTGGGATCCTCACGAGACGACAGCGTAACAGCCTTTGACACCGAAACAGGTGAGGAGGTCTGGAAGTTTTTCACCGATGGCCCGGTCAGGTTTGCTCCTGTTGGAGGCGAGGGAAAAATTATTTTTGGATCTGACGATGGATGTCTCTATTGCGTCAATGCCTCAGACGGATCGCTGGTCTGGAAAAAGCGA
>JAQWSX010000160.1 GCA_029242935.1 Akkermansiaceae bacterium | reverse complement strand
AAAGATAACCCCGCTGATTGAAGCCACCCCTCCAATCAGAGCCCAAAAAGAGGCGGCGACTTTCGGTGGCTCCTTCATCTGGTATCCCGAAGATCCTGCCACGGTGGGAACAATCTTTTTTCTGCCTTGTAGTTGATCACGGACCTGGTGACTCAACTCGAGAATTTGCTTCCAGGTGAGGGGCATCGGCCGATTCACATCAGTCATAAAGTCACAGAGTGACTTCACCCTCGTGGCACCTGGTAATCCCGGCCTCATCATCGCGTCGAAAACCCCGCCCAATAATTGCTTCGTTCGAGTTTCTATCTGCTCATCGCGCGCTCCCTCAACTGCCAGATTCATCACCCTTGCCTGGTCCTTGCCCACTATCACGAAGTGATGGAGTTCGTAATCAACCGTCGCGACCTCCTCAATTTTAAGCTGCCACATTGCCTCCGCAATCTGACCCAGTAAAATGACAATCTCCAAAGGAGAAAACCGACTTCCTGATTGGTACAAAGATTCTAGGCTGTCACCGTCCAGCTTTTCCCTCGAGAAAAAAGTATCCTCATCATTGGTAAAAACTTCATAAACCGCTCCGATTCCAGGGTGGGTTACGAGAGCTTTCGCCCGCACATCGGAGATGAATGAATCCACCACCCCTGGTTGCCGCATGACCTTGCTCCGTAACATTTCGATCATCACGAGACGCTGCATCGAGAGCTGCTCTCCTTCCCAAGTGCGCGTGAACCGCCCTTCGCTGACAGCGTGCCGCAAGCGATAATCCCCAAGGATATCTCCTTCCTTGCGCGTGACGCCTGATATCATCTCTAGAGAGTTGTCCGGGAAATAACTTAATTCCCTTCGCCAAGCGACTCCGATTTAGGGACAAGCTCTGCTTTGGGCTCCGGAAAAGGTAAATTAAGTTTTGGCAGGAGTGAATCTCCTTCACTCAGATCCTCAAGATCAAGCCCATCAAGGTTATTAAGATCACGTTGCAACTCCTCCATCGTTGATTCGCCCACACCCTCGCGAAGGAGCGTTCGGGGGTAGGCCCGGATATCACTCAACCGCCCATCGTAATAGAGCTCGGCGACAAAACCGTAAAATTTCCGTTGCCCGAACAGGAGACCAGTTGCGGGATCCTGTTCAGGCACAAAATACCAAACTTCAGCAATCTCCTCGCCATCCTTCCAATCAGCAGCCCCAGTCACCCATTTACTCCCAGAGTCTCCTTGTTGAATGATCGCCTGTCCTATCTTTCCATCAAACTCTTCGTAAAACCGCACTCTTGGGGTAAACAACATGGGGTCGAAATCCTTGCTCGTATCCACCTCCACCGGCAAAATTAAGGTCCGGCGTTCCCCATTTAGCTCCTGAATCGGATTAGTCATTCGACCCCAGCCCAAGCGTGCCAAGTTCTTAACGTCGGGCACCAAGCCCTGCGCGACCTTGAAACTCGCCTTCTCGAAAAGTGATCCGGCATTGGGGCCCAAATTAAAAACCTCATAATAATAGTCCCGCGCTTTATCAAAGATCCCAAAAGCCTCGTAAGTTGCACCAAGGCTGTAGAGGACGTTGGGATCACTTGGCTCCCTGAGCTCGGCCTCCTGCAACTTCGTCAACGCTTGTATCAAATCACCTCCCACCCGCGCCTGGCGGGCGCCCTTTAAGAGCGCCTCAACAATCGGATCCAAAACAGGGGGAGGAAGATTCAGAACATCCTCTTCAGCGACTTTTGTCACCGACTCCAGATCGGTAAGCACCTCTTTTAACTCAGGAAGCGGCTTCGGAGGCACCACTGCGATCGGCTTGGGCTTTAGAGGTAACACCTCAATCGGTTTAGTTTTCTGTTGCTCCGCTGACGCCGGAGCCGTACGCGGAGAAGGCAAAACCACATATTCCTTCACAATCCGCTCCTCAGGTTCGGGAACCCGCTGGTTTTTAAAAGCCAGAGCGACACCTATCGACATGAGTTGCACAAAAGCCACAAGTCCGAGCACCCAGCACGAGATGTGAAACATGCCCAAATTGGGCTTGCGGGAAACTCTCGAATTCTTCATCAGGGATGCCAGCTTAAGAAAACGGACAGGCCATGTCAACGAGCCCGAAGCCCCATGAAAACGAGAACCCACCTCAAGCCCCGGCCCGCCGCTCTCACGGCGGGGCCGGATTCAGTGGCAAAAGGCCTCGCTCACCTTCCGGGCCTCGTCTTCTTTGATACAGCCGGCAACCTCCCATCCAAGCACTCCCCCCCGATCTCAATCATCGGGGCACGGCCAACCGAAATCATCCGTGGCCATCTTTCGGATCCGGCCGCTCTCGATCACGCTCTGAAAAAACAAGCACCCTCCTTGGCGCCCGATTACGGCTTCCCCGCCGGCGGCGCCTGTGGATCGATCGACTACGATGGCAGCTTCATCTTCGGCATCTATCCCGAGCTCCTCATCTTTCATCACCAATCCCGTGAATGGTGGGAGATCGGTAATCTTTCCAGCCAAATCAGAGAAGCCAAACCTAGCGCAAATTTCACCCTTGGAACCTGGCAGGATTCGCTCCCCAAAGCCGAGTTCATTGACACCGTAAAAACGATCAAGGAATACATCGCAGCAGGAGACATTTACCAGGTCAACCTCTCCCGCCGCCTCCGCACCAAATGCGTAGCTCCAGAAGGGCTCTTGTTCTTGTACGATAAACTTCGTAATTCATCTCCGGCTCCCACCGCCTCCTATCTCAACCTTGCTGGCCGCGAGATCCTCTCATCATCCCCCGAGACCTTTCTTCGCTTCTCCGGCGCTGAAGTCGAGACCCGGCCAATTAAGGGAACACGCCCGCGCTTTGCCGATCCCGAACTCGATTCCCGATCCGCCTTCGATCTACAGCGATCGGAAAAGGAACGAGCTGAATTGATCATGATCACAGACCTCCTACGCAACGATATTGGGCAGGTCTGCGAATTTGGATCCGTCCAAGTCACCGACATGCTGCAACACGAAAAACTGCAACACGTTCACCACCTTGTCTCAACCATTCGCGGAACCCTCGCTCCAGAACACAGCCAGCTCTCCGCCCTTGCATCCTGCTTCCCCGGAGGTTCCATTACCGGTGCTCCTAAAAAACGGGCCACCGAAATCATCAGCGACCTCGAGCCCGTCTCCCGAGGACTCTACACGGGTGCAATCGGCTTCCTCGGCTTCAATGGCGAGTCGCAATTCAACATCGCCATCCGAACACTCATCCACGAAAACGGACACCTCGACTATCACGTCGGCGCAGGCATCGTAGCGGATTCAGATCCTCTCGCCGAATTTGAGGAAACAGAGCACAAAGCCCGTGGCGTTCGCCTAGCTCTCGAACCTTGATAAAGGTTTCTTCAGGGACCTTAAAAAGCAAAAGCCGATCCCGACACTTTAGTAAGTGCTAAGATCGGCTTTGTGTTATGAGAGCGCTAA
>JAQWSX010000196.1 GCA_029242935.1 Akkermansiaceae bacterium | reverse complement strand
CCGGAGGACCGGAAGGGACAAGGTCTCATTCTCGATATGGCAGTTAAGGACAATATCAGTCTCGCTTCGCTTCGCCGTGATTCCAAAGGTCCTTTTTTGAATACCAGTAAGGAAGAGGAATTGGTGGCTGAGATGACGTCGGCTCTGAGTGTGAAGACGCCGGGACCATGGCAATTAGCCCGTTTTCTTTCGGGAGGAAATCAGCAGAAGATCGTTCTAGCGAAGTGGTTGGCGCTGAAGCCCAAGGTTTTACTCCTCGATGAACCAACGCGCGGTATTGATATTGGGGCGAAAGAAGAGATCTATTTGCTAATGGAAAAATTCGCGCGCGAAGGGATGGCGGTCTTGTTTGTCTCCAGCGAAATGGAAGAGATCATGGGGATGGCGGATCGTACCTTGGTGATGCACGAAGGGCGAATCACGGGCGAGTTAGCCCGAGAAGATTTTAGTGAGGAGGCCATCATGGAATTGGCGACGGGTGGGAATATTAATAAAGAAGAATAAAATGAAAAAAATCAAAGGCATCCTGATCACCCTGATTGTCATTTATGTGGCGACGGCGATCTTGGGAGAGAATTTTCTGGGGGGATACAATCAAGGGAAGTTGCTTGAGCGGACCGGGCTTTATGGGCTGTTGGCGATCGGGGTGGCTTTTGTGATTATCACGGGAGGGATAGACCTTTCGATTGGCTCGGTGGTCTGCCTCGTTGGGTGTGGAGTTCCGTGGCTGGTGATGAAGCAAGGATGGTCGCCGGGTAGTGCGGTCTTGATGACGATTGTGGTGTCCTTGGGTATCGGGCTTTGGCACGGGTTTTTGATCACCAAGCTCAAGCTGCAACCTTTTGTGGTGACGCTCTGTAGTTTACTAATTTACCGAGGGGCAACACGGGGAATCGCGGAAGACCAGTCGCAGGGATTTGGAGGAGAGCATGAGGCGTTTCGGACTTGGGGAACAGAAGCTATTGAAGTGACTGATAAATTTGGAGTTCCTTATCCTTTTGTGATCTTAATCGTGGTGGCGATTATTGCATGGGTCTTCTTGAACAAGACAATTTGGGGTCGCTATTTGTTTGCGCTGGGCAACAACGAGGAGGCGGCTCGCTTGAGTGGGATCAACACCGACCGAATGGTGATTTTGTCTTATGTGATTTGCTCAATGCTGGCGGCGCTCGGTGGTCTTCTATTTATTTTAAATGGTAATTCGGCTCAGCCGAGTGATTTCGGAAACTTCTACGAGCTTTATGCAATTGCAGCAGCAGTGCTGGGCGGGTGCAGTCTTCGTGGAGGTGAAGGAACAATTGTGGGAGTAGTGATTGGCACAGCGGTGATGCAACTTTTAAAGAACATGATCAATCTGGTAGATTGGTTAAAATCGCATATGGAATTTCTCATTGTTGGAATCGTTTTACTGGTGGCCGTGATTGCCGACGAAATGATCAAACAACGGGTAAGAAAATTGAAGTGAGAGAAATCAATTTGGGAGCTACGCGCGGGCGCTTTCTTCCTATTCTACAAGTGTGCGGGAAAAGTAAGTGCCTTAAGTCTTAGATTGGCAGCAAGTTGATGACGCCAGACGAGGGACTCAGCGATTTACCGAAAAATCACTTCTTCAAAACCACCGTAATTGGTTTTGGGAGATTGAAGTTTACGGGCGGATGAATGTGATAACCCATCTTTGAAACCTGAACGTAATCGATGGTTGGAACATCCTGATGAACAAGGACTCCGCCTCTCTCATCGGTGACTTTAGGTGGCCAGTTGAAGCTCCGACTCATCGGAACGACCTTGGCATCTTCAATTGGTCTCCCAGCTTCATCGACCACAAAAATGGTTGGCGAGCACGAGGTGCAAACCAGAGCAAGGACTCCGAGTAGGGATTTCATTAATGAACAGACGAGAGGAATTGCTCCTGGGCGACACGCTCGGCTGACCGGGTGTCGTTGTCGTCAGAAGTTTCGCCAACAAGTTCGTCGCGGAATTTGTCGATCATGGCTTCGACGGGCCAGGCACTGGCTTCGCCGAAGGCACAAACAGTCTTGCCGTCGATTTGGTAGGCAATGTCTTCAAGGACCTGAACGTCACTCGGAGTAGCCTTCCCATCTTCGATCCGATCGGAAACCTTTTTCATCCAAGTTGATCCTTCGCGGCATGGGGTGCATTGTCCGCAGGACTCGTGAGCGTAAAAGTGGGTGATATTGTTCAGGACCCAAGACATCCGGCGGGTGTCATCCATAACAATGACACCGCCCGAACCCGCCATGGAGCCGGCGGCGGCGAGAGTGTCGAAGTCGAGAGGAAGCTGCCAGAAAGTCATTTCCTCGGCGTCATCACCACGACCGATTTTGAACGTTTCGTTACAGCGAAGAATCTTTGACGATGAACCGCCTGGGATGACGGCCTTGAGCGTCCGCCCGTCCTTGGGGCCTCCGCACATGTCGTAGAGAAGTTCCTGGAAGGTCACTTTGCCGACCTCAATTTCGAAGTAGCCAGGATTCTTAACGTCGCCTGAGACGCAGACGATACGGGTTCCGGAATTTCGCGGGGTCCCCAGTTTGAGGTATTCCGCGCCTCCCATACGGAGAATGTGAACGACGTGGCAGAGTGACTCGACGTTGTTTACGATGGTTGGGGCCATGTAGAGGCCGATCGCGGCCGGGAAGTAAGGTGGCTTGATTCGTGGATATGGGCGCTTGCCTTCCAACGACTCGATGAGACCGGTCTCTTCTCCGCAGATGTAAGCGGCGGCTCCGCGATGAACGTAGATTTCGAGATCGAATCCTGAGCCCTGAATATCCTTACCAAGGAAGCCGTTTTTCTTGGCATCGGCGATGGCCTTTTCAAGAGTGATGGCAGCTTCCGGAAATTCCTCACGAATATAAATATAGGCGACGTGAGCTCCAACAGCATAGGCGGAGATTACCATTCCCTCTATGAGTTGGTGAGGATCTTGATGGACGATGTAGCGGTCCTTGAAAGTGCCTGGCTCCGATTCGTCACAGTTACAGATCAGGTAAACCGGCTTGGTGTTATTGGGAGGGATAAATCCCCATTTGATTCCAGTAGGGAAGCCCGCACCACCGCGTCCGCGAAGCCCCGAAGCTTTAACTTCATCGATGACTTTTTGGGGATCCATCTTCAAAGCCTTTTTAGCCATTTCATAACCGCCTTCCGCGAGGTAGGTCTTGATCTTTGGATCCCAGCCTTTGCGATCGACATTCCTGAAGATCAGACGGTGCTCTTTTTCGTGAGGTTCCTTGCCGGGGAGGTAGGTGATGTCAGACATGAGCTTGGTGGTTTAGGTTGGTGAAAATTAACTTTCGTATTGAGTGATGAGGCTTTCGGCTTTCTCTGGCGTCACGCCTTCGTGGAAGTCGTCGTTGACGAGACAGACCGGGGCTGTCCCGCAGGATGCGAGGCATTCGGCGTATTCGACTGAGTAGTTCCCGCAAGGAGAGATGGAAATTGGGTCTTTGTGAGTATCAGCGGAGCCGCGGTCGATTCCGGTTAGTTCACAAAGCTTGGCCATGAGCTCGTAAGACCCGCCCATGGCGCATGAAAGGGTGCGGCAAACCCGGAAGTGGAGTTTGCCTGGAGCCTTCTGGCGGAAGCCGGGATAGAATGTGACGACCTCGACGACTTTGATGGCGGCGATGCCAAGTTTGTCGGCCACCCATTCAATGGATTCCGGGCTGATGAAACCATGACGATGTTGGACTTCGTGAAGAAGGGGAAGCACAGCCGAGCGGCGTTGGTCATCGGGATATTGGGCGATGCGCTTATTGGCAGCTTTTTCGAGAGTTGGGGTGATCTTGAATTGAGGGAAATGAACCACGCCAGGAGTGACTGGCGAATGGACATTTTTTTCAAGAACGGTGAGTATGGGACGGATGTATTCCACATCACTGCGGTCGATCAGGCGAGGCTTTGGAACTTCGCGATCTTTCGGGGCGCTTGGAGAGACGTAACTCAGCTTCGATCGATCGATCGAGCGAGGGCGGGGGGCTTCAATTTTAGAACTCACC
>JAQWSX010000158.1 GCA_029242935.1 Akkermansiaceae bacterium | reverse complement strand
CGTGTTTCGTTTAGGCGGTCAATCCAGACGGCGCCCACATAGGGAGAGGGGGTGATGTTAAGAAATTTAAGGTGGGGCATCGCTTTACTCACGGTAGCGAAGTAGGAGCGTGACTGCGTTTGAACTCCCTTGGAGGTAAAGTCATCAAAACTTGTCCCAAGTAAAATCGCTGGCTGCCATCCTTTTGGGTCCTCGCTCACGAGTCGATAGGTTGCGTTGAATTTTAACTGGTCGATGAGCGGGCGATAGTCAAAGCCCACACCTAGATCCCGGGTCGCCCAATAGCGCAGGCTCATAAATTGCTGTCCTGCATCAGATTTTTCAGGAATCCAGCGTGCCGTTACCACGAACTTGTATTGATTTGCTGCGCCACTCACGGTGCCGCCTTCGCCTGGTCACATTGGTCAGGTCGGCACCTCTGAGACCAATCCAACATCGCTAGCGGTTCCCTTTGCGAGGGATATTAAGGCGTCTTGTCCGTGGCTACTGGATGCCATCAAAAAAAATAAGGCAGCTCCAAAAAGGTGGATCGATGGTTTAAATCGCATAATAATCAAACGAAAGTATAAGCTTTGGGAACTTAGGCCAGAAGAATGAGCAGAATCCGTCACGGAGGCCATGAGCCTTGCGAGTAAGGTCACTCGGCCCCAAGCTTGGGGGAGTGATCTGGCTCAGCCTTTGTTGTCATAGTATTTCCAGTTTCCTTTGTAGCGACGGAAACGAGAATGCTCGTGGAGTTGCTGAACTTCTCCGTCCCAGTAGTAGTCGGCGATGAACTCGACTTTACCTCGATTTTCATCTTTTTGACCTTTCGAAATAGAGACGATGGTGAGGAATTTCCAGTCGGTGTGGTGGATGGTGTTTTCGAGTTCGCGTTTAAGATTTACGCTGCGGGTGTCGGGATGGGTGGTTTCGATGAGGTAGTCGACGAGGCGAAAAAAGAAAGCGCTGTAGCGTGAGCGCATGAGTGCCTCGGCGGTTTTGGGAAGGGCCTTGTTCTGATGAAAGGGCAGGCAGCAATCCTGGTAGTTCTTTTTGCTCTTACAGGGGCAGAGCGAAAGGTGGCGTTCTTTTGGGATTTTTTCAAAGGTCTCGGACACAGGCGAGTGTTGGAAGCATCTTCTTCGATTGCAATTCGATCTTTTCCCGGAGTGCCAAGAAGTCGATTCCGTTGTGGGTTATTAATGCGGGTGTTCTTCGAGGAGATCTGCCGGGGCGAGGAATCCATTTTGAACCCTCGTGGCCTTGCGAACTTCGGCGACTTTGGCTGGCGTGACCATGGGGGCTTTATTGCTAAAAGTGTTCCTCACGTAGGTCAGGACAGCAGCGATTTCTTCGTTGCTGAGTTGCTGGAAGGCGGTCATGGGAACTTGGCCAGGGTATTTTTTACCCTTCACCTCAATTGGGCCGAGGAGGCCGTGAAGAGTTAACTTGATAAGGCGGTCTTCTGATCCGTTGATCCATTTGGTTCCCGCCAGCGGCGGGAACATGGCGGCTGGGAGACCTTTGCCATCGGATTGGTGGCAGGTAATACAGTGGCCTTCTCGGCTGTAAACTTCATGGCCCTTTTTGAAAAAGGTGAGGGTTTCACCTTTAAGTGGCGAAGTGGGTTGGGGAATTCTTTCGGCGGTGTCACTTTTAATCTCCTGGCCTTTGAGATGGGCGGTGGCGGTTTCGAGGACGGGTGCGAGCCATTTGTCGGACGGATTTTTTGCGACTTCTTTAAGGATGGAAAGTCCTTTTTTTGGCGCGAGCCAGGAGGCAGCGACGGCGGTTGCAAGACGAACGTGGGTGGACTTGTCGTGGGCGGTTTTTTGAAGAAGGGTCGCTTGGTTTTTGATTTGATGGCCGGAGTAGCGGAGGACTTGGATGGCGGCGGCGCGGACACGGTCTTCTCTTGCGGTAAGGAGATATTTTAGAAGCTCTTCGTCAACTTCATTGAAGCCCCAAGTGACCCAGAGAGCTTCGAGATAGTGGAGCTCGCGGCTAGGATCTTGGAGGACGTGTGAATTTACCCATTTTTTTAGGGCAGGGAGAACTTCGCTGGCGGGGCGGCCGCGGAGTTCACGTCTCGTGCGGTAGCGGGTCCGGGACTCCGGTAGAGTCAGGTTTTTGAAGAGCTCTTCGAGAGATGCGTTGTGGATTTTTGCGAGTTTGACGAGGGGGCGACCAGGGTAGGTGATGCGGTAGATGCGGCCGTGTTTGTGGTCACGGAGGGGGTCACGGGCGCTGTGTTGCATGTGGCCGACGAGGACGTTGTGCCAATCACAAAGGTAGAGTGAACCATCGGGTGCGAATTCAAGGTCAGTAGGACGGAAGTTACCGTCTTTGGAAGTGAGTAGGTCATGACGATGTTTCGTTTTGTAGCCGGACTCAGAGTCTAGGACCTCGTGCTGTTTGATACCGAGAAATCCGATGGTATTATTTAACAGGACGTCATCTTGAACTTCATCGGGGAAATGCCGGCTCGAAATGAATTCGAGTCCGGAGGTGGGGCGGACACGTTGGTTTCTTTCTAAGATAGCGGGCGGCTTGGGGCAAAATTGACCATAGTCGACTTTAACCGAAGCAGGGGTCATCCAATGGAGATCTGGGTCGGAGGTTTCGAGGAAGAAGGGTTGACCGAAGCGGTCAAAGGCGGTGCCCCATGGGTTGGGAATGGAGAGGCGGGCCGTGCGCTCAAGGTGGTTGCGCTGCGGGGAATAGCGAAAGAAGCCGCCGTTGGAACTACGAATCGGGCCGTGTGCGGTTTCGATATTGCTATGAAGGAAGGTCCCCTCGCCCATGTAGATTGCTCCGGAGGGATCGGCACAAAAGGCACTGATGACGTGGTGGGTATCGTGATCATCGAATCCGCTTAGGATGATTTCGC
>JAQWSX010000151.1 GCA_029242935.1 Akkermansiaceae bacterium | reverse complement strand
CATGATCTGGTAACCGCCATCGACGTAAAGCACCTGACCAGTGATTGATGCTGCGCCCTCACTTGCAAGGAAAACCCCGGTGGCACCCAATTCAGCGGTCGAACAAGAACGCTGCAAGGGAGCGTGCTCTTCATAATGCTTGATCATGGTGCCAAACCCGGAAATTCCACGCGCAGCCAGAGTCTGGACCGGACCTGCACTGATGCAGTTCACGCGAATCTTTTTGGACCCTAGGTCGTAAGCCAAATAGCGGGTCGAGGCCTCAAGACTGGCTTTGGCAACACCCATCACGTTGTAATTCGGCACAACTTTGGCTGCACCATAATAACTCATTGCCACGATACTACCGCCATTCGTCATCATCGGAGCTGCTCTCTGCGCCAAAGCCACCAGTGAATAAGCGCTAATGTCGTGGGAAGTTTTGAAAGCATCGCGTGTCGTAGTGAGAAAGTCTCCTTCAAGCGCCTCCTTCGGAGCAAAAGCAACCGAGTGCAATACCAGATCGATAGTGTCGGTATGCTCCTGCACCTTTTTGAAGAACGCATCAAGTTCCTCGTCGCTCGTAACATCACAAGGATATAGGGGAACATCGTCACCAAAAGTAGCAGCCAATTGCTCAACGTTATCTTTCAGGCGCTCGCCCTGGTAATTAAAAATCAAATTTGCGCCAGCATCCGCCCATGCCTTAGCAATCGCCCAAGCTATACTCCGCTTGTTTGCAACTCCAAATACAACTGCTGTCTTTCCGCTCAATGGCTTGTCGCTCATGAGCGGCACCATCTCCCAAATCGCTCATAAAAGCAATGATTTTGCGACACTGGAATACGCCCTTAGATTAATTTTGGGCCGCAAATTCTATTCCCAGTAATCACCAGTCTTCCTTAATATCGAACCCTAGATATAGATTTCCTTCGCGCAATTATCCTTTCATTCTGCATATTTTAATCGGCTAATTCCACTCGCTCCAAGGGTTCAGAACAACCACCTGTGAATAATCAGCCATCGTGTTACAATCTCTTGGTTGAGACGAAAGCATCATCATTACAAATCCACCGTGTTGGACATCGTTGCCAATTCCAGATAAGCTAAATCGTGGCATTACGCTGTCAAAACAGCAGGGAGTAAAATGAAACCAATTATCGACACCCGCACCTTTTCAGATTCGGAAGATCACCTCACCATTGAGCTGCACACCACCCGGCATCCCGGCCGCCCTAACCTGTTTCCAGAGTCGAAAGACCCTAGTCTATCAGGACGTAAAGTTTCCGTGCTTCACCTCGTTTTCATTTCCCTTTGCCTCGGAGGCTCCTTGGCTTTTGGTTTCGAAAACTCACCTAAACCCGGAAAGGTCTCTCCTCCCGAGAAACACTGGGCCTTCAGTATGCCAGTCTCTGACGGACGATCGATTGACCAGCTGATCAGCTCAAATCTCACCGAGGCAAAGCTTGCAGCTGTTCCTAAAGCTCCTCGTGAGGCTCTCATCCGCCGCACTTTCCACGTCATCACCGGACTCCTACCAACCCCGCAGGAAAGGACCAATTGGATCGCTGACACTCGTCCCGATTGGATCATCCACCTCACTGAAGATCTTCTGGCTCGCCCAAGCTTTGGTGAGAGATGGGGCCGTCATTGGCTGGACATCGCCCGCTATGCCGACACCCGTGGCGCTGCCCTGACCGACAATGAGGATTTCCCTCATGCCTTCACTTATCGTGACTGGGTCATTCGCGCCTTTAATAAATCCCTTCCCTACGATCAATTTCTCCACCACCAGATTGCAGCCGACTTGATGAAACTTCCCCGCGAGGAGCTCGCAGCCCTAGGTTTTCTCACCGTCGGCCGCGCTTACCAAGGAGGTCAAAACCACCTCATCATCGCCGATCGGATCGACGTTTCCACTCGAAGCACAATGGGGCTCACCGTAGCCTGCGCACGCTGCCACGATCACAAGACCGATCCTATTCCCACCGCAGATTACTACGCCCTCTATGGTGTTTTCAATAGCTCTCTCGTTCCTAAAGAGCTACCGGTCATTGCCGAAGCGTCCGAAGAACCCGGCGCCATTGCTTATCGCTCAGAATTGAAGAAAAAAGCCCTAGCCGTGCACAAACACGTTAAGGAATGCGACCCCAATCACAAAACACCCGAAAATCACCTCAATTTCAACCTGCCTCCCGGAACCAAATTAAACCAAACACAACGCGATAAATTTCGTAAGCTCACCAGTAGTGTCACTCGCCTTCAAGCCAACTCCCCCTTTGCAATTCCACGAGCCATGGTGCTCAGAGAAAAACCGCACCCATTCAACCCACGCATCCACGAAAGAGGAAACCCCCGCACACAAGGTGAGCCCGTCCCCCGAGCCTTTCTTTCCATCCTTCGCGAAAAAGACGAACACTTTACCAAGGGATCAGGCCGCCTTGAGTTTGCCCATCGACTCACCGACGATCGGAACCCCCTCACCTCACGCGTCTGGGCAAACCGTGTCTGGATGCACCTCACCGGCTCGCCCCTCGTTAATTCTCCAGGCGACTTCGGACCACAAACATCAAGCCCCATCCAACTTGAACTTCTCGACCACCTTGCTCTTTTCCTAACAAATAACGAGTGGTCTACCAAGGCGCTCATCAAGCACATTATCACTTCGGAAACATTTCAAAGATCCAGCCAGAGCACCTCCAAACTCCGGGAGGAGGATCCTTCCAATAACTACTACGCCCGAGCGAATCGCCAGCGAAAAGATCTGGAAGCCTGGCGCGATTCAACCCTTCAGGTCAGTGGACGCCTTGTGCGCAAAATGGGAGGCAAACCCTTCAACCTCGATCAGCCTCCGTATGAAGGACGCCGGACCATTTACGCTAAAACACGACGCGGCTTCCTCCCCTCAATTATGCGGGCCTTTGATTTTCCTGGCTCCGAAGAGGCCCTGATGAAGCGCACCACCACAACGACACCAATTCAGGCTCTCTACCTCATGAACAGCCCATTTCTTCTCGGAGAAGCACGAGCCATCGCCAAGCGAAACTCTTCGATTGAGGCAATCTATCGAACTGTCCTCCAACGTGATCCAACCATCATTGAAATCGATTTGGCCAAGGCCTGGCTGGACCGAGCTAAAAGTAGTCGCACCTCGGGCGTTTGGGATTACGGATACCTTCAAAAAGAGTCCCTTCTATTCAAACCACTTCCCCACTTTGAAAAAGGCCAGTGGAGAGGTAAGCAAGAGCTTCCCGATCAAACGCTCGGCTGGCTCAGTTGGACTTCACACGGTGGACATCCCGAAACAGATAAACATGCCACACTTAAATGGACCGCAATAGAAAGTGGCCAAGTCAACATTTCAGGGAGCTTCGTCGCAACAAATAGAAAAGGGAATGGCCTCATCGCCCGGATCATGAGACCGGACGGAGAAATCCTCGGCGAATGGACCCTTAACCCAACCGAAGGCATTCCTACCAAACTTGAAAAGATCAGAGTTCAAGCAGGTGGCGAATTATGGTTTGTCGCAGATAGTCGAGGAGATGTTGCGTTTGATTCCTTCCGTTGGGCACCAAAAATATCAGATCAAAAGGGCCTCATCTCAGATGCCCAAACCGAATTCGGAGGCCCTGGCCTCCCTCCCCCAGCCCAACTTGCACAGGCTCTTCTCTTAAGCAACGAATTCTTCTACATCGATTAGATCATGAAAGGACATCATTCTTTTGGACACGGCGGTTTCGTCACCTCGCGACGCGATTTTCTCCAGCGCTGCGGAATGGGCCTCGGTGCCGTCGCCGTCCCGACACTCAACGGCCAATCGCTCAGCCCGCTTGCGCCCCGACAATCACAGACCAAAGGAAAAGCAAAGGCCGTCATTCATCTCTTCATGAATGGAGGACCCTCTCAAGTTGACACTTTCGATCCCAAACCCGAACTCACCAAATACCACGACAAAAAGATCCCCCTTGAACTCAAAACCGAGCGACCCACCGGCGTCGCCCTAGGCTCTCCCTTTAAATTCCAAAAGCACGGTGAGTCCGGCCTTGAAATCTCTGAACTGTTTCCCAATGTCGCCAAATCGGCGGACGAGCTCTGCGTTATCCGCTCGATGCATGCCGATGTTCCCAATCACGAGCCATCTCTGCTTCTGATGAACTGTGGCGATTCACGACTATCACGCCCCAGTGTCGGCTCCTGGGTCACCTATGGCCTAGGAACCGAAAACCAAAATCTTCCTGGTTTCGTGACAATGTGCCCTGGCGGCTACCCCATCTCCCGCACTCAAAACTGGCAATCCGGATTCCTTCCCGCGGCCTATCAGGGAACCTACGTCGACACCAAGACCACTGATCCCCGTAAACTCATCGACCACGTCACCCCGACCCACCTATCCCGCAAGCGGCAGCGCGATCAACTGGATTTTCTCCACCAATTGAACGAAGAACACGCCAAGAAGCGGAACTCTGATTCCGATCTCGAAGCACGCCTCGAAAGCTTCGAACTCGCCTACCGCATGCAACTTGAAGCAACCGATGCCTTCGACGTCAGCCTAGAACCGAAATACATCCGCGAACTTTATGGGGACACCTTGCAAGGCCGCCAAATGCTGATCACCCGCCGGCTCGTTGAGCGCGGAGTTCGCTTCGTGCAAGTTTGGCATGGAGCGGGTCAACCATGGGACAATCATGATGACCTTGAAAAGAACCACCGCCGACTGGCGCAAGAATGCGACCAGGCCATTGGAGCCCTTTTAATTGATCTTAAACAACGGGGTATGCTCGACGAAACCCTCGTCCTGTGGGGAGGAGAATTTGGCCGAACTCCGGTCGTCGAAATGCCCAAGGAAGGAACTAATGCCGGCAAGATCAACGGGCGCGACCACAATCACTACGGCTTCACCACCTGGATGGCAGGCGGCGGCGTCAAAGGAGGATATGTTCACGGAGCGACCGATGACTTTGGTTTTCAGGCCGTAAAAGACAAAGTCCATGTTCACGACCTCCACGCCACCATGCTCCACCAGCTCGGCTTCGATCACGAAAAGCTCACCTATCGTTACAGCGGTCGAGACTTTCGCCTCACCGACGTCCACGGCGAAGTCGTCCATAACTTACTTGCATAGCAAAGAGGAGACCATCTTTCCCCGAACGTCTTCCAATTACTATTCCGGTTTTCGGTCCCCGAGAAACACCCAATCAGGGCTCTCTCCGCTCATCTCAAGATGGGCAAGTCCACTCCCGAGAATTAAACCACAACCTTATCGTCTCATTCTTCTCAGGTCTTCAAATCTAACTCTGTTCCCGAATCATTTGGTGCCCCACTCCTTCGTTCTAAAACCCTTCGTCACCATTCATACCCTACGCTCAGTGAATCTTTCACTAAAAGCTCCGAAATATATCGTGATCGCCAAGAACGCGCACACCACCTTCGCCTACCGACATCTCGGCAGAAATCCGAAGAACATCGGAAGCTGAAACGTCAACTGAGTCTGATTTTACGCAAATTGTCCTAAAAGTAGCTCAATCGGCCCGCTTTTTTGTTGGAGTAGTCTCCCCCCTTTACGCTTGAATCAGTTTAGTGACTCAGGAACGGCAGGATCAACTCGCGGATGGCTCTTATGAGTTCCTCGCAATTTTTTTGGAGGGTCTTCCTTTCATCTTCCTTGGCACCCTCGTCAGCGGATTTCTAGGCACCTATCTGCCGCGCGGGACTTTTGAGAAAATCCTCCCAAAAAATAACACCCTCGCTGTTTTGATGAGCGGACTTCTAGGTGCTGTTTTCCCGGTCTGCGAATGCGCCGTCGTTCCAGTGATCCGCCGACTTGTAAAAAACGGTCTCCCGGTCTCCTGCGCACTCGCCTACATGCTAGCTGCTCCGATCTTTAATCCCGTAACCGCCATCAGTACCTACAAGGCATTTAACAACTCACCAGAAATCGCACTTTCGAGACTCGCCATGGGCTATATGATTGCGGTCTTCATTGCCCTGATTGTAGCACGTAAGGCTCACAGTTTTTTCCTCAAGGAATCTGTCAAAGCAGAGAATGGAAATGAACATCATCACCCGCGAAATCTGAACGCCGCGCTCAACAACTCGCTGCGGGACCTCATGGATGTGGGGCTCTACTTCTGCATCGGTGTCGTCCTCACCGCTATTTTAAAAACCACTGTCATCGACCCAACTGATGACTTCTGGAAGGAGCTGGCTGATAATTCGATCGTAGGATCGATTGGCATGATGTTTTTAGCTTTTGTGCTTTCGCTCTGCTCAACGTCGGATGCCTTCATCGCGGCGAATTTTCACAACTTTAAATATGGCCCCAAACTCGCCTTTATGGTTTTTGGCCCCATGATGGATGCCAAGTTGATCTTTCTTTACTCCACTGTTTTCAAGTGGAAATTCATTCTCTTCCTCTTTGTCACCATCTTCATTTTGACAGGAGCTTTGAGCATCCTCTTTGAGACGCAAATCCTTCCTGGCTGGATGTCTCAGCAAACAGAAATCCCCTTGGCCCCATGACTTCTCTAGACACCCGTCTCTTTGGATTCCTCGCCTGTCTTTGGGGTAGTCTCCTGATTTATTTTTATCACTCGACCCGAATCCGTGACTACCTTGATGTGGGCTTCCATCACTTCATCATGGTCGGTGGAATCGGCATGTTGATTCTCGGAATCTACTCGTTCATCAACCCAAAATCACAATCCGAAAAAAATAAAACTTCGCAATCATGTGACCATGATCACGGTCACCGTGATGATGAACAACATTCACACGATCATAATCACTGCCATGACCACGGGGATCACTGCAACCATGATCACGAGGAGGGACATGGTCCCTTCGTTACTATTTTGCTGACGCTCGCCCCCCTTATCTTGGCGATGACTTACACCCAAGATAAGCTTTCCAATGGAGGAATGGCAAAAAAAGGGCTTTATGAAAAACCGGCTCTCACCAGCGCAAACATCCCACCCTTCACACGGGAGGACCTTGAAAAGAATGTCCCCAAAAACGAGCATGGCGAATTTCAACTTCGGATGATCTCTGCCTATTACGCTGCTGGAGATCTTGAAATTCAGGATATCTTCGATGGACTCCCGGTCGAACTTGAAGGCAGAATTGCTCCTGAAAAAATTAATAATGAATCCGGTGACCGTCTCCGTATTTTCCGCTCCATCATCACCTGTTGCGCAGCCGACCTTCAAATCGTGGGCGTCGCTCTGGAATTCCCGGGAGGATCCAACCGCCCTCAAGTTGAGGACTGGGTGAAGGCCAGTGGCACGCTCACTTTTGAAACGGTGGAGGGAGATGTCCTTCCGCTCCTTAAAATCCGCGAAGTTATTCCCGCTGAAGAGCCCTATTCGGAATTCCGCCGCCGTCAATAAATCTCTATGCCCCTCAAAGCCCTCCGCGCCGAACTACTCGGAACAGTCCTTGGATCCAGCGAAGCCGTTGATCTTCTCCTCACCTCGCTTCTGGCCAATGGGCATGCCTTGGTTACCGGTCCTCCGGGGATTGGAAAGACCACCCTTGCCCAGACTCTCGCGACCCTTCTCAGCGGAAGCTATCGCCGCATTCAATTTACCCCAGATTTACTTCCCTCCGATATTCTCGGCTACCAACTCTATCGACCCCAAAACGGCAACTTCGAATTTATCGCAGGCCCTATTTTTGCGAATTTCGTATTGGCGGACGAAATCAACCGGGCCTCACCCCGCACCCAATCCTCCCTGCTCGAAGCCATGAACGAGCAACAAGTCACGATCGATGGATCAACCCGCAAACTTGCCGATCCATTTCTCGTTATTGCTACCCAAAATGACACTTCCTCAACTGGCACCTTCCCGCTTCCCGAACCCCAACTCGATCGATTCCTGCTCTCAATTCCAATGGGCCTTCCTGACGACCAAACTCAGTTAGCGATCTTACGCTTTCATGCCGAAGGAAAATCCTCCCAAGCTTTGAAGCCCGTCATTTCGTTGGAGCAACTAACCCAGCTCCAAGCCAGAACCTCGAAGATTTCTGTATCGGACACTTTGCAACGATATCTTCTCGCACTTTGTCAAACGACCCGCTCCATGATCGGTCAAGATCATGCTGTTTCAACCCGAGCCACCCTTGCTCTTCAAAAAGCAGCTCAAGCCTCTGCTCTCCTTGACGATCAAGAGTCGATTCATCCGGATCACGTTCAGAAAATCTTTCCCCACGTTTTACGCCACCGTCTTCTCACCGAAGACGCTCCCGATCGCGATCACCTTCTCCAGGCTGCTCTCGAGCAGACGCCTGTCCCTTGATTAAAGCATTGAGCACATTTTTAATTCAGCATAGACTGCCATTAATGATTCGAACCATCCGCGTTGCTCGAACCGCATTCCTGCTCTCGTTTGCGCTGATCGGTCTGACAATCGTAGGCGGTTTAATCTACCTTAACCAAGTTGGTTTCCCCGGCCGCTACGGTGATTGGTTAAAAAACGAACTCGCCAACAAAGGAGTTCATCTTTCATTTAAAACCCTTCGCTTTGACTTCAAACAAGGATTGGTTGCAACAGACGTGTCATTCTACAGTGATGAAGAGCGATCAGTTCCACTTCTTGAGGGTAGCGAGATGACCCTCGACCTCGATAAAACCAAGGCGCTTCGAGGAAAATTTAAACTCCATAGCCTAAGAATTATCGACGGAACCGCCCATATTCCAGTCGACCACGACGGGCGGAACGTGACCGCCCGAGATATCCATGGCGAAATAGAGATCACCGAAGGTGGACGAATCATCGTTGACGATGCCAGCGGCTTAATTGAAGGACTTCGAGTCAACCTTTCGATCGACCTTCGTGTCTCAAAAAGCAAATCGAAAGACGATCAATCCAAGCCCGCGGAAACCCTAAAGTCGAACCAGGCCCTCAAAAAAACACTCGACGAGTTGGCGCTCTGGACTTTTTCAGCAGAAACCCCACCCCAGCTGGCATTCAAAATCAAAGGAGACCTAGCTTACCCCGAGCGGCTTCAGACCTCTTTCCGGCTAGATGCCGTCCAATTAAAACGGGGCCAATATCAGCTCAGAAAACTTCTCATCGCTGGTGATCTACAGGCCCAAATTGTGACCCTCGATGAAATTTTACTACAGGACGAAAGCGGTTCTGCCTCAGGCCAAGCTGATTGGCGCGTCTCCAAAAACGACGGACGTTTTAATCTAGATTCGGATCTGCATGTCCAAGATTTTCTGAACAACTGTTTTAATGTGAAGGTTCTCAAAGATCTCAGTATCAGTGGGACTCCGCCGGTTTTAAAGATCAATGGTTCCTTCTCCTCTAGAGAGGACGGTGGGTTTTTAGTCACCGCTAACGGCCATGGAGACATCAAGAAATTCTCTTTCCTAGAAACCGACTTCGACAAATTATCTTCTGATTTTTCATGGAAAGATGGTGACCTTTACCTTCGAGATTTGGAGATCATCCGCAAAGGAGATCATCTGAACGGCAATATCATGAGGCAGGGTGATCAGGTTAGATTTGATCTGATGTCATCGCTCCCCTTGGAAGCTTTCAAACCGTTCATCAAAGAAGACGGCCCTCTTGAACAAGCGCTCGGGCATGTCACTCTTTCAGAAGACTCATCAATCGCTCTCGACGTGGTCGGGACTCTCAACTTAGTTGATCGTACCGATTGGTCTGCCACCGGAAAAGTCTTGCTGAACAACTTGACCTACAAAGAAACAAGATTCCATTATCTCGCCACCAGCTATCAAATCGCACCCGACAAAGCTGAATTCGTCAACATCGAAGGACTTCTTGATGATGATCATGAGAAAATCCGCCTTCGGTTTGACGGAGCTGCATCTGATCCTATCTATGTCGACCGGATACTTTACGACCCCGAAACCCATTTTATAACTATCCAAAATCTCCGGGGCAAAGCCTGGGCCACTCCGATCGTGAAAATCTTTGCCCCAGAGACTGCCGCACATATCGAGGAAACCTACCGCTTTCATCGCCCCCCGCTCCTTAGCTTGAACGGAACCTTCGCTGAAAAAAAGGAAGATAACGATAAGAGTTCTTTCGTCGTGGAGGTCAGAACGGAAGGCCAAACCGATTACCCCTTTCTTGGATCCAATCTTCCTCTCCAAAACCTAAAGGCAGATCTCACGATCCGAGGAACCGGAATCAACGTGCAAAACCTGACTTGCGGCACCTTAAACGGAAGCATCGCAGGCTCAGTTTTTTGCGATGTCACTCCAGGGCAAAAAGCGAAGTATCGCGGCGCCATCAAATGGGACGACCTTTCATTCCAGCAGCTTTCTCGGATTTACGAATTTAAAGAAGAAGAGACAGGAACACTCACCGGAAGTATCGATTTCCGGGGCACCGCCGACGGATTTCGTGGCTTCAATGCAGAGGGCCTCCTCGCAATCAATCAGGGCAACCTTGTTTCACTTCCTATCCTCGGCCCTCTCTCCCCGATCATCTCTGGATTACTCGGCGATAAAAGAATGGGATATGAGCGAGCCAAAGATGCTTCTGCTAACTTTAATGTGACCAACGGAGTTCTCACAACCAAAGACTTCATCGCCATCTCCACCAATCTCATTCTTACCGGAGAAGGATGGATCGACCTGCTCTCCGAAAAACTAGACATAACCATACGCATGAACGCGCGCGGCCTCTTAGAGCTCATCACTCTCCCACTCCAACCCTTAAAAGGTTTCTTCCCCTTAAAGGGTATCTTCCAATTCCGAGGCACCGGGACTTATGAAAAACCAAAATGGCGAAGCTCCCCTTTTACGCGACCAGACAAAGGGAGCAACGATCCAATCTACCAGAAGCCCGGAAAAGCTCAGATTGTTGGTGAGTAAGCTAATCTATTCTTCGAAAGCATCGAGCTTACTCAGCCGGGCAATGATACAATGACTCGCTTTCTATAACTAAAGCACGGGGAAAAAGGCGACCTCTGGAAACCGGAAAGCAGAAGGACTCGACGCAGCCTATGAAGAGCGTATTAGAGAGGTCGCTTCACTTACCTCAATGCTTCTTCATAAACGCGATTCACCTCATCCGAAATCACCTTGATTCCGGATTCCACCGTCTCTGCATCCATCGTGTAACTCACTCGGATACATTCGCTCGTATGTTTCCAATCGGAATCTTCCGGCAATCCGAAGAAAAAGTACTCGCTCGGAACAACCAAAACCCCACGGTTTTTTAGGCGCTGGTAGAGTTCCTTGGCCGTGATGGGAAGGCCTTCAAACCAAACCCAGAGAAACAAGGCCCCTTCACTTCGGTGAATGAAATATGGAACCGAATCATCAAGCTCCCTCGTGAAAAGATTTTGCGCCATCTTGGACCGCTTCTTATAAAACGGCTTCACCTCTTCTTTACTCAACCGCAAAATCTCTCCGCTTTCTACTAGCGGGCGTAGAATCTCCTGACCGATATTCGCATTAGCCAAGCCAACAATCGAGGTCATTGATGACACCTGCCGGCAGACTTCCTTGCCTGCCACGACAATCCCGGTGCGGGTTCCCGGCAAGCCGATCTTCGAAAGGCTCAGCGTCAAAATCATTCCTTCGTCCCAAACCGGTGTCACTTCGGAAAAGATAACGTTGGGAAAAGGAGCTCCGTATGCATTGTCAATGATAAGCGGGATGCCCTTCGCTCTTGCGATCTTCCGAAGCCTCTCAATCTCATCATCGGTCAGAACATTCCCAGAAGGATTGGTCGGTCGGGAAACGCAGATCGCCGCGATATCATCGCCTGGATTTACCGCATCAAAGTCAACCCGATACTTAAATTCGTGAGGTCCTGTTTTTTCAATGCGCGCCGGAAGTGCCTCAAAAAAATCCGAACCTACTGATTGGTTCGCATATCCAATATATTCCGGAACCAACGGCAGGAGAATTTTCTTTCGAGAGCCATCACCGAATCTTCCTGCCAGAGCATTAAACAAAAAGAAAAACGCAGTCTGGCCGCCCATCGTCACCGCGAAATTCTCATGAGTCACTTCCCAGCCAAATTCCTTTTGAAAGAGTTTGGCCAGAGCGATCCGAAACGGCTCACTTCCCGCCGGAACGTCATAGTTCCCGATCATTTTTTCCAGCCCTCCGGGCTCGGTCATGATCTCTTCCATTCGTCGACGCCAAACGGCATCGATCTCTGGAATATGAGCCGGTTGTCCACCGCCCAACATCTTGACATTGCCAGCAGAAGCAAGAGCCTCGCCCAAATCATCCATCAACTCTCCGATGCCGCTCCCCTCGCAGAGATTTTCCCCAAACTTTGAAAGCCCCCAGTTCACGGGCCACATCATTCTTTCCTCAGCGCCAATTGTCACTGAAATCTCTCTACCTCGACGAAAAAATCGTTATATTCAGGCCGTAACGTTCTTTAAAATGATCAGAACCGTCTTAATCTCACTTCTTACAACTTCCCTTCACGCCTCCGAGTCTCTTTTTGTGGAAGCCGAAGCCTTCGTAGATCGCGGAGGGTGGGCCGTCGACTCCCAGTTTATCCTAAATATGGGATCCGCCTACCTCATGGCGCACGGTCTCGGGACTCCGGTAGCAGACGCCACAACCGAAGTCACATTCCCTTCAACCGGAACGTACCACTTCCATGTCCGCACCAAGGACTGGGTTTCGAAATGGAAGGCCCCCGGCGCGCCTGGGAAATTCGCCGTCAGCATCAGTGGGAAACGAGCAACCACTACTTTCGGTACTGAAGGAGCGAACTGGCATTGGCAGAGCGGAGGCACAGTTGAAATCACCTCAACTAAGACCATCCTCAAGCTTGTCGACCTCTCCGGATTCAATGGAAGATGTGATGCTCTATACTTTACCAAAGATGTCAAAGACATCCCCCCTACCAAGGGCCAGGATCTTTTTGAATTTCGGAGGAAAGCTCTCAAACTTCCCTCTATCCCGCCCACCAAAGACGGTTATGACCTTGTCGTGATCGGAGGTGGCTACTCTGGACTTAGCGCAGCTATTTCGGCCGCCCGCCACGGATTAAAGGTCGCTCTTATTCACGATCGAGCCGTCCTCGGCGGCAATGGATCCTCAGAAGTTCAAGTCTGGGCGATGGGCGGAACCCAACTCGGAAAATTCCCACACCTCGGCGAAATCGTGAACGAATTTTCCGACTTTTCCCGCGACTCACCAGGATTGATCCATGAGTTTGTCGATGACCTGAAAGAGAAGGTCGTTCGCTCCGAAGACAATATTGACCTTTACCTCAATCACTTCGCCTTTCGCACTAATGCCAAGGACAACCTAATCGAATCCGTAGACGCCGTAGACACTACCACTGGAGCATTCACCCGTATTGCGGGATCTCTCTTCTGTGATTCAACGGGGCACGGCACCATCGGAGCACAAGCTGGAGCCGATTTCATGATGGCTAAAGAAGGTCACATGGGGATGTCCAATATGTGGTCCGTGAAAGACACCGGCGAAAAAATAGAATGGCCCGAAACGCCATGGGCGCTGCCGCTCGGCAAAGGCGACTATCCCTCTCTTCACGGTTCGCGCGGACCTTATCAGAAATTCAAAAAAGCCGAATGGTTCTGGGAGGGCGGCTACGACAAACATCCGATCAATGATCTCGAGGAGATCCGCGACTGGAATCTTCGCGCAAACTTCGGAGCTTTTTCCCACATCAAGCAATCCGACCCTAGCGCCAAGCTCATGTGGATGGCCTTTGTTGGAGGGAACCGCGAATCTCGGCGAATCGAAGGTGACATCGTCCTCACTGGAGATGACATCGCCGCAAAAAAAGAATTTCCCGATGCAAGTGTCCCTACCACCTGGTCTATCGATCTTCACTATCCAAAAAAGGAATTCCAAAAGGGCGTCGCAAAAGAAAACCCTTTCATTTCAATCGCGGTTCACGATCGTAAGGTTGATCGCAAATCTGGCTACAACATCCCCTACCGATGTTTCTACTCCAAGAATATTGACAACCTCTTCATGGCAGGTCGCTGTGTTTCGGTGGATCGCCGCGCCCTCGGCACGACCCGCGTCATGCGCACTTGTGGGATGATGGGCGAAGTGGTCGGAAAGGCGGCCTGGATTGCTACTAACCGTAAAACCTCTCCCCGCGGAGTTTATCAAAACTACCTTTCCCTCTTAATCGACCTTATGGAGAAGCCAGGCCGTGCTCGAAGGCAGAACATCAATGCGCCACTTACCGTCCCTCCGATTCCCAAGGAAGGCCTTAGGGTCAAACCACAAAAACAGAACATCATCAACCTCAAGGGACTCGTTATTGATGATGTCAAAGCGAAGCTCAAGGGATCGTGGAGAAAGGGCGACGGCCTTAGACCAAATCACGGACTGGGTTACCAATATGCGCCCTATCCAGCTTCGGCCACCTACAACATCCGGGTCAAGGATACCGGAAATTACGAGGTGCGAGTTCACTGGCTCAACCACGAAAACCGCACAACCGCAGCCGAGCTCATCCTCACTCACGCCGGGGGAACGGAGACCATCATCCTTGATCAAACCAAAACGCCGGCCCAGAAGACTTACACTTCCCTTGGATCCTTCGATTTTATCGACGTCCTCCCTTCCAAGTTTACGATCACCTCAAAAGCAGCCGGCAATCTTCACATTGATGCTGTTCAGCTTCTCAAATCAAAGTAATTAGACAAGATGCTGGGAGGGACAGAGCTCTGGGTTCGGCTCTACCGGCTTCTGATTGTCGTGGTAATCTCGTGGCTAATCTTTGAGAAGTGGCAGCGTGGTGAGAAGCTCAGCGAAGGAGACTTCACTTTCCTCTTCCCCGACGCGATCCGCATGGAAAACGAAGAAGTTTTTAATAACGAAGGCCTTTCTCTGGGGTATTTCCTGACGACCTCACCCCAATGTAATCACATCAAGGGATACTCCGGCCCCACTAATCTTGCGCTTGCGCTTGATAAAACCGGAAGACTGATCAAGGCCCGAATTATTGAGTCATCCGACACCCCGGATCACGTTCAATCCGTGGTGAACGACTCCGCTTTCTGGAAAGCCCCTCTTGGCCTTAGCCTCGGCTCTCCCGGTAATCCAAAATTTGATGCCGTCACTGGCTCGACTCTTACCAGTAGCGCGATCTCAAGAAGCATCATCGAGAGACTGGGAGGGCTCACTACCTCACGCCTCTTCCCCACTGACATCCTTGCCGCCGAGCTAACCGAAGCCTCAGCCATCGAGAGCCACCCTGATTGGCCCGGTGTTTTGCGTATGTATGACAATGATCATAATATTATTGGTCACGCCCTCCGCACCGCTCCCACCCAAGATTACCTGCACGGTTACCAGGGCCCGACCGATATTCTCATCGTCTTAGATCAAGAAGCGAACAAAGTAGCCCGAATTCGTTTCCGTAAGAGTTACGATAACGAGGAATACTACGAACGAATTCTCGACACCCCCGATTGGCTTAACCTCTACGACGGAATGACCCTCAAAGAAATCCTAGCCATCGATCAATCAAAAATCGAAGGCGTCAGCGGAGCCACTCACACATCCTGGGCTATCGCCGACAGCGTGTCCCGGCGTCTGGCTCGATTTGAATCTGATCGTGAACCACCGCTCCGCGAAATCCCCTGGCGCAATATCGCTCTCGTGACTCTTACAGCTGGCGCAGCTCTTTTTTCTTTCACCCGTCTACGCGGAAATCTAATCGCCCGTACTCTCTGGCAAGTCACGGTTGTGGTCCTCCTCGGAATCATCCTCGGCGATCTGCTTTCACAAGCCCTTCTCGTCGGCTGGGCTCGCCATGGGCTACCCTTCACTGAGTCGTGGGGCCTCCTCTTTCTCGCCGGAGCGGCCCTTTCCATACCTTGGGCCACTGGACATCAAATCTATTGCCACCAGCTTTGCCCCCACGGATTCCTGCAACAATGGCTTGGAAAACTCCCTGTCAAACCAATCAAGATCCCGCCAAGGCTACATAAGCGACTTGCGCGACTACCTGGTCTTCTTCTCATCATCTTGACTTCCTCCGCCATCATCGGAGCCTCTTGGAATTTGGCTAGCTGGGAGAGCTTTGACGCGTGGCTCTGGCGGTCAGCGGGACTCGCCACGATCGCTATCGCAATCGTGGGACTTGTAGCCTCTCTCTTCAGCCCTTTGGCCTATTGTAAATTTGGTTGCCCCACCGGAGCCCTCTTTAAATTCCTCCGTAAATCTTCCGGAGCGAAACACTTTAGTCTACGGGACTTGATCGCTGGACTTCTCTGCCTCGCCGCTTTCCTTTCCTAACCGATGCCGAAAAATCTCTATGATGATCTCGACCTCCTTTACCGCGAGATTTGGGGGCGATCTCTTCACCATGGTGCTTGGGTGACAGGTCACGAGTCGATTGAAGAAGCTCGGGAAAAACTTATCGAGCTCGCCTTAAAACAACTGGATCCAAAAGGAACGATCGCCGATATCGGATGTGGTTACGGAATTCTCGCACACAAAATCTTGGATCAATACCATTGTGAGGTATTCGCGAATACAAACTCAGAGAAGCAAGCCGCACAAATTACTCCTCATCCCGGATTAACAATCCTTCAAGGAGATTGGCTTCAACAGCAACTCGAGCCAAAATCACTTTCAGGTATCATTGCGATCGAGAGTCTCTCGCACTTCGATTCCTTCGAGGATTTTCTTAAGCACACACTTCCCGCGCTAAAACCCGGGGGCCGCATCGTAATCTGCGATTGGTTCTCCGAAACAGGCTCCTACTTTTTTCTCCGTCAACTCGCTACAACCGGAAACCTACCACCATGGCGTTCCATCTTTTCACTTTCCTCTAATGCGACAGATCTTAAAAAAGTCCACTCTCAGGATCTCTCGAGAGAGGTCGCTCCGACCTGGTCGGCACTCTTTTGGAGATCGATCCAGCTGCCTCTCCGAAAACCATCTCTACTCGTTACCTTGTTGAAAAAAATAATCACAAGACCTTCGCTCCTGTTAGCATTTCCATTGATTCGTTTAGCCTATCAAACTGGTGATCTTGAATATAGGGTGATTGCCTATGAAAAGTAGCTCATTCTTTGCTCTCGCGATTTGGATCGAAATCCCGTACTATTTCAACAGGCCATGAGAAAAGCACAATATCCCCGCTCCATTATCCTCACGGTTGCGCTCTATCTGGTCGCTGCCATTAGCGCGGCAGTGACACAGCAGAATTGGGAATTCCTTAAAGTTTACATTCCTTTCTTTGTCATTGTAGCCGGTGTCGTATCCCTAATGCATGCGCGCGTCAATTTCTCCAACTTCCTCCTTTGGTGTTTCGCTTTTTGGGGAGCAATACACTTTGCAGGCGGACTAATCCGCCTGCCAGATGGATGGGATTTTAATGGAGAAAACCAAGTCCTCTATTCATGGTGGGTAGCAGGACAGTGGCTCAAATATGATCATTGTGTCCATACCTTTGGCTTTGGAGCCTGCACCTGGCTCACATGGGAAGCTCTTCGAGCAAGTGTGCAGCAGCGGTTAGGCAGAAAACTCTTTCCTTCCATGGGTATGATCGCCCTCTGTATCTTTGCCGGCATGGGACTTGGAGCTTTAAATGAAATCATTGAATTTATTGCTGTTCTAATGATCCCCGAGACAAACGTAGGTGGATATGTCAACACCGGTTGGGATCTTGTGGCAAATCTTGTAGGTTGCCTCTTTGCCGGGATCCTCATCCTCTTCCGCGGCTAAGAATTCTTCTGTTGCAATGACTCTTAAGGTGTCAGATGGGGATGGTAAACGGCTTGATGCCTTTCTTGCTTTGGCGCTGCCGGAACTATCGCGCTCACATATTCAAAACTTGATCAAGGAAGGACACATCCTTCTAAACTGCACCAAAGTAAAAGCTCGAGCTTCGGTAAACTTGGGCGATTCAATTTCAGTTCACATTCCGGAAGACACACCAAGTGAACCCCAACCACAGAATATTCCTCTCTCGGTTCTTTACGAAGATGACGACCTTATCGTGATTAACAAGACAACCGGTATGGTGGTCCATCCTGCAGCCGGAAACGAAGACGGAACCCTTGTGAACGCGTTGCTTCATCATTGCTCGGGTAAACTTGCGCAAGAAGGGGGCGATAACCGACCAGGCATTGTTCATCGCCTAGACAAGGACACTTCCGGATGTCTCGTCGCCGCAAAAACTAACTCCGCGCTCAAAGATTTGATCCAACAATTTTCCGAGCGCAAGACCGCGAAACTCTACCTCTGCGTTGCACAATCAGAACCGAAAGTGACCCACCAAACCGTTTTTAATAATATCGCGCGGCACCCCGTTCACCGTCAGAGGATGGATGTCTGTAATCCGGGGGCCGGAAAACCCGCAATCACCGACCTCCATCGACTTCACACTGCGAACGATGGGACCTCACTCATTCTTTGCGCATTGCATACCGGCCGGACGCATCAGATCCGGGTTCACAATCGTTTTCTTGGGCACCCCCTGCTCGGTGACCCCATTTACAGCAAACCAGGTCGCCAACCTTTCAGGGCCTCGAGACTTATGCTTCATGCCTGGCGCTTGGGCGTTACTCACCCTAAAACTGGCAAGTGGATCCAAAAAGAAGCCCCCATCCCAGAAGAATTTCGACCTTGGTGCGATAAAGTAACGGAGCACCTTGACCGAATTCGTTTGAGTAAAGACAGCAAGGAGTTTAACGCTCTTTGGTAAACCTCGATCTCGATTTACATTTATCAAAGTCATCCTTAATCATTCATGACCTCTGGACTGAAACGTCGCTATCTTCGCATTGTCCGGAAGACCTACCGCTTTCTGAGAAGTCCGGAGATACGTCGACGCATCTGGCTTCAGAGAACGATTTTACCAATGTTCGAAAGAGCCCTTTGGCACCCTTGCCGCGACTCCGTGGCAAGCGGCCTGGCCATTGGTCTCTTTGCTTCCCAGCTCCCAATCCCGGGGCAAATGCTTTTGGCTGGAATTTGGGCCGTCCCATTCCGGGCAAATATCCCGATTGCATTAGCCGCTTGCTGGGTCACCAATCCTATCACCCAGATTCCTATCGTCCTCTTTCAGGAGAATTTCGGAGACTTTCTCCGAGGATCCCTGCACATCCCAATCCATCCTCTTCTCGAGAAGATTCAAATCCCACTGAGCCTCTTCCCCGGTATGGAGGGGGAGTATCTCAATGGCGGAAGCTTTATTCTTGGGTTTCTTTCTTTGGGAATACTCCTTTTCATTCTCGCCTACCCACTAGTTTACCTTCTCTCGGCATTGATGCCAAAAATTCTCCCCAAAACTCGATATCAAAGAGCGAAAGCCAGAGTCATCGCTCGTCAGCGCAAGGAAAAACGCCGACCTGAAAAAAACTAAGCTTCGGACGACTCCTCTTTTCCTCTCTTGGATTCTTCCGGACGAAATGCCGAAAGAAAGAGTAAAACGGCTGCTACTGAAATACAGGAATCAGCAACATTAAAGGTTGGGAAGAAGCCCCGGCTCTGCGGAGCAATCTTCTCGTATCCGGGTAACTTTACGCGGATAAAATCAACGACGTATCCTTTAGAGAGCCTTGTCACAAAGGACTTCTCCTCGTGCTTCTCCAGCCAAAACCCCTGGAATAACCGATCCGTCAAATTACCGAGAACGCCAGCAACCAAAAGAGCCGCAGCCAGTCTCGCTGGAACATTAGCAAAGGCCCCTTTTTTCCAAAAAACAAAAATAAGCACCAAGGCAAAAATTAAAACTAGAAGGAACACAAAAGGGGCCCACGAAGTCCCATTCCCCAATCCAAAGGCAGCCCCTTGGTTATGGATTCGCCACCACCAAAGAAAACCGTCAATTACTTCCACATGCTCATCGGGAGTGTGAAAGTCAGTCGACAGCGGCTCGCGAAAACGAAACACCACCCACCACTTCGTAATCTGATCTAGCAAGTAAAGCGGGAGGCTAAGAAGAACAAATATAATCGGGATACGTTTCATCTTGTGACCGGGCTACAATTAAAAGCTCTTGAGAAATCAAGCACCACGCATCAGGGAAATTTCAGCAAGACTAATAAATGAATTCACGAGATCTTCCGAACTCGCCTCCTTCAATACAGCCACTGGCACAGCGTGTTCGAGAGTAAACTTTCCAGAACGAGTTCGTCGGAGTGCACTTAAATGGGCTCCGCACCCCAGATCCTGCCCGATATCATGCGCATAAGTTCGGACATAAAACCCCTTCGAACAATCCACTACAAAATCAACATTTGGCACATCAATTTTGGTGAGATGGTAATTCTTCACATAGACTGAACGTGGCTTTCGCTCGACCACCTGCCCCTTACGAGCCAATTTATATAATGGGACCCCATCCTTTTTTATGGCCGATACCATTGGAGGAATCTGCTCAAAGTCACCGGTATATTTATCAAAAGCAGCAGAGACCTGTTCAGTGGTAAGAGCAGGAACTTCTTTCTCGACCTGAATTTCACCCTCCTTGTCCTGCGTCGAAGTCGTTGCTCCAAGAGTGAGAGTTCCGGCATAGGTCTTGTCCTCACTCATTAAAAGGTCCTGAATCTTCGTCGCACGATTGATAACCAGCATGAGTAGACCGGTCGCCATCGGATCAAGTGTCCCACAGTGACCAATCTTTTTCATATTGAGCTGGCGACGAGCGATCGCTACCACATCGTGAGAAGTCATTCCAGGAGCCTTGTCAATCAAGAGCACGCCACTTGGCAGATCATTAGGATTTTGCATCAAATCAGTTCACTATGAGATTTTGGCTCGCTTTACCGATTCGCGAAGTTCCTCCAAAACTTTCTCTCGAGCATCCTCCAAGGGCCCCACCATCCGAATCCCAGCCGCAAGCGAATGCCCACCCCCACCAAAAACTCCACAAATTTCGCTAGCATTCACGCGTGAATCCTTTGAGCGCATTGAAACGCGCACCTTGCCATCGTCAAGATCTTCAAAAAAAACCGCGACCACTACCCCCTGTACGGAACGGATGAAGTCAATCATCCCCTCGGTATCATCATCTACCAGACCCAATTCATTTTTAGTCTCCATCCGGAGATCCCACCAGACGAGCAATCCGTCATGGCTCCGATCGAGACTGTTCAAAAGAGCCCTCATCAGCTCAACCTTGCGATAAGGTTGGTTATCGTATGTCAATTGATTGATTTCTCCCACATTCAATCCCCGCCCCACCAAATCGGCGGCCATTTCATATGTTCTTTGAGTAGTTCCAGGATATTGGAACGACCCGGTATCTGTAGAAACTGCCACATAAATTGAGTCCCGTGAGATCTCTGATATCGGAAGGTTCAGCGCGGTTAACAACTCGTAAATAATCTGACCAGTGGCCGGACTTCTTGAATCGATATAATTCAAATCTCCATAACCGGGATTGGAAATATGGTGATCGATGTTAATCAACAGCTTCGTGTTTTTAATTGCCTCAAGGCTCCCCTCGCCAATCCGCGCATGAGCAGCCGTATCCAAAGTAAACGCAACTTCGACATCCAAAACTCCGACTTCTCTGGAAACCTCGACCTTCTCCGAGCCTGGCAGAAATTTCAAACTCTGAGGACATCCATCATTATTCAGATAACGCACTGATTTCCCCAGTTGCTCCAAGGCATGACCAAGTGCCAAAATCGATCCTATAGCATCTCCATCCGGACGAACGTGACTGACGACAACAAACGAATTATAATCTTCGATGGCCTTACCGATTTCGAAAAATGTGGTGTTCTCTGGCATTATTGCAGACCAGTAGGCTTTCCCACATCGCCCTTTCGATCAAGTATTGATCGAAAGAATCGTAGCTTTAAAAGCTACGGTTTCGTCTTGGAAAAGAGCCACTCCCAAACCTTGGGATTTCGGTAAGTAGCCGTCCAAGAATCATGTCCCACGTTGGAATATTTTTTAAACTTCACCTCGGCCCCCGCATTTTTCAATGCATCCACCATGATGCTAGATGCTTTCAGCGGGACGGCCCGATCGGCGGTTCCATGAAAAACCCAAAACGGAACATCCTTCATCACCTTGGCTGTCAACGGATCCCCTCCACCACAAATTGGCATGGCTGCGGCGAAGAAATCAGGACGGCGGGCCACTGCTGCAAAAGAGCCAAACCCGCCCATCGATAAGCCAGTGACGTAAATCCGCTTAGAATCAATCTTGTGAGCTTTCGCCATTTTGTCCACTACCTCAAAAACCATGGTCATCATCGCGGAGGGTTTGTTCGCAAGATCGCCTCCCTTCGGTGAGCGGAAATCACCCCTCAAATCTGCCCACCAGACGCCCTGGTTACACTGAGGAGCAATGACCACAGCGCTTTGACCATCGGCCTTCAACCATTTCAGTAGATCTGGAATCCCATGCTTGAGTTGAACTTTGTTGCAATCACCTCGCTCACCCGCGCCGTGCAAAAAAAGAATCAATGCCGGCCGCTCAGCTTTCCCGATCTTTATCCATCGATATGGCAGCGATTTCCCTTCCTTCTTATGCGTTCCCGCTCTCATTTCATCAACGGGACCTGCCAAAGCCAAACACGTGGATGCCACCGCCAGTACAATTATCTTCATATCCAGAAAGAACGTAAACAGAACTGGTTGGAGTGCCAAGCAAGCTGGCTGGTTATCCGGATTGGGACTTTCGTCGCTAAATTCTAATCGATTAGAAGCGAATTCGCAGGAAGTGAACGGAACTAGATCGACGACCTTCGATTACCAACTCCTAAGAAATAGGATCATTGTGGCTTCACCAAATCAGGTTGCTCACTAGTGGTATCATAGAGTGGAAACAGACGAATTCTTCTCCGGTTTCCCTGAAAACTGATCGAAAAAATCTAGTCCGCCACGAAATAAAAAATCCCACGAGTCAAATGTGACCCGCAGGACCTACACAGTGAAACCCGTAAAGTTTCCTGATTTGTTATTCCGCCATTGCCGCCTTCACCTTCTCTTCAATCTCGGCATAAAGAGCCTCATCTTCCTTGAGAGCAGTCTTGGTCGCATCGCGTCCTTGGCCCAGCTGTGTCCCATCATAACTAAACCAACTTCCACGCTTCTGAATGATTTCGAATTCCTGAGCGAGATCTATCAAGGATCCAACCGAGGAGATTCCTTCATTATACATGATATCGAATTCCGCATCTGTGAACGGAGGTGCGACCTTGTTCTTTACAATTTTAACCTTGGTACGGCTCCCCTGAACGGTTCCGTCAGTCGCTTTAATTTGACCAATGCGGCGAATATCAACTCGAATAGAAGCGAAAAACTTGAGTGCACGACCGCCCGGAGTCGTCTCAGGGCTTCCAAACATCACACCAATTTTCTCACGAATCTGGTTCGTGAAGATACAGGTGGTGCGCGCTTTGGAAATGAAACCTGTCAACTTCCGCATTGCCGCACTCATAAGACGGGCCTGCGTTCCCACAGTCGAATCTCCGATCTCTCCGGAGAGTTCCTGTTTGGTCACTAACGCGGCCACCGAGTCCAGAACGACTACGTCGATGGCATTGGAGCGGACAAGAGTCTCAACGATTTGAAGAGCTTCTTCTCCGGAAGAGGGTTGGGAGACCAAAAGGTCATCCAGATTCACGCCAAGACGACGAGCATACTGAGGATCGAGAGCGTGCTCAACATCGATGAAAGCAGCAAGACCTCCAGCCTTCTGGGCCTGGGCAATCGCGGTTAAAGTTAGCGTAGTTTTACCGGACGATTCCGGTCCGAAGATCTCAACAATCCGGCCCCGTGGGAAACCGCCCACTCCGAGAGCACGGTCGATGACGAGGTTCCCGGTTGGAATAGCTTCCACATCCATTCGGCGATCATCGCCCAATCGCATAATAGCAGCCTCTCCAAAATCCTTCTGAATCTGGGTGATCGCAAGATCAAGGTTCTTCTTGCGAGCGGCGACAAGTTTTTCATCTCCTTTTGCTACAGCGGCGGCAGGGACTTTCTCCTTCTTCTCGGACATATCAGTATTTTTAACGGTGGTAGAACTCATGACAATGTTAGGTGTAACTTAACTTCGATTAATAAATCATATGAACAGTGTTCAAAAAAGCAAAAACTTTGGAAATTTTGAATTTTTGCTCTCCAAGCAAATTGCCCCCCTCTACTCAAAGAGAATTGTCATGCACAGCGCTTATCGCCTGACTTCTCTATTTTCCCCTTATTATCCCAAGCTCACCGCTTTTTCCTTTCTGGTAAAGCTGTGAGATGGTCGGGCCTAAAGAATACCGAGAGGTGCTAAAACGATCAGAGAACTCTGCTGTAGAAAAGCCGATCTGGTTGGTTGACATTAACCGTAATACAAAAAAACCAACAAAAATATTCAAAGGGAAGGTAACTTTCAACTTGCCTCAACCCGCATATCTTATATTTTCCCAAAGATCGTGATGCGTTAAGCGTTACGATCACGCAGTAAATCCAAGTGAGGGTAAAGGTCCAAATCCTTTGCCCTCATTTACTTTAATTGCTTTCCTAAGCAAGATCCATAACGAGGACCTTGGCCCACCACTCCTTGAATCCAGAGATGAATTCATCGTGGATTGGATCCCCCTCTTGGTAGGAATTATGGCCCTCGATCGAGTCAAACTTCACCGAAATCGCATAATCAAACGAATGATCGGTTACCGGCCGTTCTGCAGTTGCAGCTGGTTTTCCCCAGTGGGACGAAGTGACGTTCGGGGACAGTAAAAGGGCTTCAATCCCCTTTTCAAAAAAAACGCGGTCGTTATCGTTTTGCCGATCTTCGTTCAGCCAGAAATAAACATGGTGTTCCATACCGAGATTGATAGCGAGACAGAGCACCGTGGACAAGCCAACTCCCAGCCTGCCTGAGGTTGATTTTTCCGTAAAATCGTGAGAACCTCGTCGTGCGAGGGCACCATCTCGCAACCACAACATCGCGCCATGGTAATCTCCCACTCGATACGGCACACGTTTGTCACCCTAATCTTCAGCTATCTCGTTCTCTCCCCAGCGATAGCGCAAAGCAGGAAAGAAGAACGTGCTTTTCAGGAGGCTGAGCAATACTACGAAGCTGGAATAAGGCAGTCAGACAATCTTCAAAAACAACGCTATATCACGTACGCGATTGGGCTCTATACCAAGTATCTTCGAGCTCATTCTGGATCCAAAAACGAATCAGCAGCCCGATTCCACCTCGGTTATGCACGCCAAACCTTGGGGCAAATCGAAGAAGCCAAAAACACTTACCGTTTTCTAGTCGAACGCCATCGCAGGGGGCCTTATGTAGGGCAAGCCTCCCGGCAAACGGCCTATCTCGCCATTGGTGAGGAAAATTGGGAAGAGGCTGCAAAATACTTCCAACTCGCCTCACAGAATCTCTCCGAGAAAAATCTACGCTATAGCGCGATGACCAAGCAGGCGGAATGTCTCTTCAAGCTGAATCGTCAAGCCGAAGCCACCGTCGCTCTTCGCCGTATCATCGACACCGAAAAACATCCTCATAAGGACTGGGCCAGCTTCATGCTCGCCTTCCAATATTTCGAAAAAGACGATTTTGAAACCACTATTCGACTGCTGAAAACACTCGTCACATCAGAACAACGCAGCCAATACCACTCCCAAGCTGTTTTCTACACCAGCTTGGCCTCGGCCGAACTCGGGCTAGAAAACGCCCAGGACTCCCACCTAAAAATGATCTTAACGATGTCGAGTAATACCCCATCGCTCACGCCCGATCAACGACGAAACCTCGCCACCAATAAGGCCCGCGCTCAAACCTCACTTATGGGACTCTACTCAAAGAAAAAAGATTGGGACACTGTCATCATTCTTTATGAAAAAGGTGACTTTGGAGCTACCGGAAAGCTTGAAGCCCGCCGTTGCGAGCGAGCCGGCCTAGCCTATCTCATCAAGCAGAATTACCGAAATGCACGGGCCTGCTACCGTAGGGTTGATCGAGCACTTCCAAAAAGCCACAAGGCTTTCGAGGCCTCCTTCAAGTGCCTCGAATGTGATTACTGCCTCAAAAATCCAGATTTCGCCGAGCGGGTCGACATCTTTTTTGAACTCTACGCCCAAAAATATCCGGACCACAAATACCTTCATTCCGCCCGCTTTCTGCAAGCAGAAACGCTCTATAATCGCAAGGAACTGGAAGACGCAGCTCTAATTTTTTCCAATATCGACCGGAGCTCCCTTGATGCTAAAATGCAACGCGAGCTTTTCTTCAAACATGGATGGTGCCTGAGCGAATCCGGCCAGTTCGATGGAGCCAGCAGGAGTTTTTCGCGCTTTCTTGCCGAGTTCCCTGATGATCCTCGCGCCGCAGAGGTCCACAACAAACGGGCTGAGGCTCACCTCTCGCTCGGCGATTACACATCGGCTTTAAAGGATTTTGAAAAAGCCCTTACTCTCAATCCCGCACCAACCCATGCCGCTTTCGCCCTTCAAGGCAGCGCTCGCGTGCTTCGCCAAGAGAAAAAATACGAGAGTATGATCGCCCGGTATCGCCGGACCTTGAGCGAGTTTCAAGATCTACCCGTCGACACCATTGCCAACTCCAACTACTGGGTTGGGTGGGGATATTACAAACTCGGAAAATATAGCGAAGCCCCCCCCTACCTTCGTAAAGCGAGGGAACTAGTTCCTGAATTTTACAATCAACCCGTAGGTGACCTTCTCATTTTGAGCTCCTTTAACTCCCGTAATAAAATGGCGCTGCACGCAGCACTTCAAGAAGTCTACGCTCAGGCCCCAGCTAAGAAAGTCCCTCAAAACATGCTCTCATGGCTCGGCGTTCAGATGTTTCACGATGGCCAGATCGAAGAATCTGCCGACTACCTCGAAAGAGCCACTAATCTGGAAAACCCAAAGAGAACGGAAATCGGAGTTTGGAGAATTTTGTCCAAGGCACAAAACCGTTCAGGCCGCTTTTCCGCAGCCCAGAAAACAAGCCTTCTTTTACTTGAGCAAAAACAAGACTCCCGTTGGCAGGCAGATGCTTACCTTGATCTTGCCGAATCCCGCCTCGGACTCAAGCTCTACCCTGAGACCCTTGAAGCAGTGGCCAAAGGCCTTGCTATCAATGCTCCCGGTTCGCATGTCGCCGGGCTTCATATCGTAAGCGGTGAAGTTGCCCTCCTGCAAGGTCGCTGGCTAGGAGCTCTTGAGGAATTTCGCGTCGCCATCCCCACGGTTCCAGACGATCCTCTTTTACAACCCCGGGCGCTTCATGGAGTCTACCTAGCCGCCAAAAACTATGGCAACAAAACCCTCGCTACTAAGTATCAAGCTAAGCTTGCATCAAGCTTCCCGAACTGGCAGCCCGCCCTGAAAATCGACTCCGAGTAAGAGGACCGTTTATTCTTCCTTCAGGTCGACATCCCCCTGCGTAAGCAGCCGTGAAATAAGCGGCTTTAGCGTCAATCCCTGCACCGCAATCGAGAAGATCACCACAAGGTAAGTTGCCATCAAGATTGCCTGTCTAGATTCCACGTCAAGACTCCCGTCTTTCGGTAAGGCTAGCGCCAAAGCCACGGAAATTCCGCCTCGTAAACCGCCCCATGTCAATATTCGGATGATTCCCGGTGAAAAGGCGCGGGTCTTCTTAAGCACCAAAACTGGCAGAGAGACCGCGATTATCCGTGAAACCAACACCACAACGATCAGAATCAAGCCAGCACCAAAAGCCTGACCACTCCAAGTTAGCACAAAGATTTCAAGTCCAATGAGAAGAAACAGGAGCGCATTTAAAATCTCGTCGACCAACTCCCAAAAAAGATCCAGATGATCGCGGGTCGTGTCACTCATTGCCATCAAGCGACCATGATTGCCAATCATGAGACCTGCGACCACCATCGCCAACGGCCCACTCAAATGCCAGCTTGTTGCTAACTGATAGCCTCCAGTCACAAGGGCCAAGGTGATCAGGATTTCAACCTGATAATTATCAATCGTCTTTAGCATCCAGTAGGAAACATACCCGATGACTACCCCTAGAAAAATTCCGCCCCCCACCTCGACGAGGAACAATTTGCCTACCGATATTACCGAGGCCTCAGCCTGACCGGCAGCTAGGCCGACTAAAACCAAATAGACCACAACCCCGACACCATCGTTAAAAAGAGATTCGCCGGTAATTTTGGTCTCGAGTGATTTGGGTGCTCCAACCTTCTTTAGAATACCAAGAACCGCAACCGGGTCAGTCGGCGAAATTAATGCTCCAAAAACCAAACACCAGAGCAAAGGAACTTCAAGACCGACCCACGAAAAAACAAAATAGGACAACACCCCAACTAGAAAGGTGGAAATTAACAATCCCGCACTTGCAAGAATTGCAACCACCCATTTTTGATCACGGAGATCTCCAAGATTGACGTGCAAAGCTCCTGCAAAAAGGAGGAAGCTTAGCATAACATTCATGACCGTTTCATTGAAGTCGATTCGTGTCACAAATTCATCCGCACTTTCTTTCATTGCATCCCCACCGAAGAGTAAAAGGAGAAGACTAAGAACTAGGCCAATCAAGAGAATTCCAATACTTGTCGGCAACTTGAAAAAGCGATGATTGATATAGCCAAAAACAGCGGTAAGGGTCAGCAAGATAGCTGCTGTATCTAAAATATTCATATCAGGAATTTGGTTGAATAGAATGAAGATGAAACAAAATAGCGCTCCTCCATTTATCTTCGAAATCGCGCTTCCTCCGGCTCAAAAACAAACCTTGTCGATAAGCCCTTAATTTTAAATTCGAACGCTCTCCCTGCTTATTAGACAATAGGTCTACCGTCACCCGCAGAGGGAAAACGACCGCAGCCTTATCCCACTTTGAGCCCTCACAGAAGTAAAACTCAATTCCATTCTCTTTTTCCCGCTTCTTTAAGCCAAACAACTGGTGCGGCGACTTTGACTCTAGGAAACATGTGGTTTCGCGGACTGCTAATGGATACGGCTGGCCCGTTGGAGTGGAGCACGAACTCAATATCACAGGAACCAGTAAAAGAACGATGAAATCGAGCCGAATCATTATAGATGTCTGAGATGACATTTCACCAAAGCACGGGCCTCTTTGGGGACCCATTCCTCCCAATCTTCGCCGTTGGCAGCCGCTTTCAGGAGACTGCGCCCGGTCCTTTCAAGAAGCTTTTCATCACCACACCCGACGTCCGAAATCATGCCATTTTCAAGAAAGTGCTCGTAGAGCTTTTTCCACCCCTCGGGCGCACGAAAATTATCTGCGGTCACATACTCGCCACCTTCACCATTCCGCCATGGATAAACCAGCAGGGAAAGCTTGCTCTTAAACAAGCGCCCGAACGACTCCAAGATTCCTCCCTCCAACGAATCCGACCATTTCTCTTTGAACAATTCGTTCAAAAGTCCAATCGACAAAATCATTCCAATGGGCTCTCTCGTAAACCTCCTCAGTAATGCGGCCACTCGATGGAATTCCGGACAATTGGAAACCATGACAACTTTGCCCATTGCTTGCAGGGCGTCAGCACGATCCAGAAATGACAACAGATCGACTTCCCCATTACGCAGGAGATTACTAAGTGAAACCTCACAAACTTCCTGACACGGTCGGGCTTCCTTAGAAACCCCGGCCGGAGGGAAAATTTTACCAGCTTGGTTCAACATATCCAGATGCAGATTTGTAACCGGTAGAAAGCTCCCTCGCAGAATCAAAAGCGGAGTTTTGTGAAATGCTTCAGCAGCTTGAACGACTTCCCCATCCGGAAGAAACACAGTAGCCGGAGACATCCCCTGGCGCACCAACTCGAGCGCGCAGATACGATTATCGACCATCTTGAAGGGCTCCCCTTTAAATCTAAGCATGTCGATTTCAATCCGACCCGGCGCGATGAATTCTGTTAGTGAACTAACGAATTCTCTTAGATTCCCACCCTGATGATAGGCCGCATCGATGAAATTGACTCCCAAAATCCCAAGAGCCTCCATTTGATCAACATTCTCATCATCGAGAAGATTGACATGAAGAACAATCGTTCCGGATGGTCTACCCGGCTGACCCTGAAAACGAATCGCTAACCATCCATGACACTCGGCGGTGTCCTTATACCCCCTGGCTCTGACCGTATTTGCAAAAGCAAAAAAACGAGACTCCTTCCCCCTCGTTTCACTGAGACGCTTTTCAAGCAACTCATACTCATAATTAACCATATCCACCACCCGCTCCTGGGAGACATAGCGTTTGCTCTTTCCATACAGTGCATCGCTGATCGTCATGTCATAAGCTGAGATCGACTTAGCAACCGTGCCGGCAGTCGCCGAAGCCCTGAAAAACCAATTAGCCACTTCCTGCCCCGCTCCAATCTCAGCAAAAGTACCATAGATCGAAGAGTCGAGATTCATCTTCAGCGCCTTGTCTTCAGGCGTCTTGAAAGATTCAGTCATCCTCTTTGTCTTTTTTGAGATTTTGCACCCAGCCATTTTCTAAAATCTCAAGAATCTCAACCTGATCCTTGGCACGTGATCCGGTAGGGTAAGCAACTTTGACCATACAAGCAACCGCTTGCGCCTCCTTCATCATAACACGAAACCTTTTGTCCTGCTCTGAGTCTCTCTCTACATAGCCGAGGAAGGAATAAATTGAATCCTTTAACTCCAGCCCCAACGATCTCCATTTACGATCATCAGAAAAATCATAATTATAGTAGCTTGCAGGCTGAACGATAACCCTCATGAGGAATGGCTTGTCCGGCTTTTCCTCCCTCATTTGCTCAGGAGGATAATCGCAATAACCAACCCAACTTTCCCAATCAATCTGATAGCTTGTTTTCTCTCCATCTACGACTCTTTCAATCGCGA
>JAQWSX010000150.1 GCA_029242935.1 Akkermansiaceae bacterium | reverse complement strand
TCGAGTCCGTCGAGTTCCTCGGCTTGTCCGACATCCGCGCAATAGGCAATGATTTCGGCGTTGTATTTCTCTTTGAGCCAAAGGAGAAGGACGGAGGTGTCAAGACCACCTGAGTATGCGACCACGATTTTCATCGCGGTTTGGATAAGGCAGAGACGCGGGATTTGCGAAAGTTTTTTTTGCTAGGGGGCTTCGATATAGAAGGGTTGGCTGAGGATTCTAAAAAATCCTTTGTTCACCATAGGGACAGTTCTTTCCGATTCTCCAACAATTTCGAAGGGGTTACCGACATTTGTCCAGCTGCTTTCGTCTAGGTTGCTGGCGGTCTGGACGGTGTATTGGATGCCCTCAATTCCGGTGAATGATAACTTGGCGGTGGAATTTTTAGTGGAAATTGTGATCTTCGGAGAAGATAGCTCCGGCAGGAGGCTGAAATTGTCGACTGCAACTATTTGGCCATCGGCAGCGGTAGAGGAGGGGTAGAAGTTTAGACCAATCTCCGTTACATCGAAGAGAATGGCGGGAGTGAGTGGTACCTCAAGAAACTGTTGATCAGCTTCATCGTAGGTATACCACTGGTCCCTTGAAAGGGAGTTGGTGAGACCAGTCCAGCCAGATTGTCCGATGACATAGGGGTTGCTGTAATAGAAGGTGTCACCGGCGAGAATGAAGAATTCGACTTCTGAGAAGGTGTTAATATCTTCAATGAAAATATCGCAAAGGATGGTGTCGATTCCAGCATCAGCGTAATTCCCTACAAAAAATCCATTCGAGGACATGACATCCGCGAAGAGTGAAACTCCGGCCCCTCCGGTGAATGTGGCGTAAATTTCGGGATCTCCGGAGTTCGAAAAGTTCCACGGAGCATCAAACGCTTGATCGGTTGCGTAGTTGAAAAAGGCCCAACTTCCTCCATTTTTTTGTTGGGTAAATGGTTCGAAGCCGCCAAGAGTTTGGGCTCCTACTGGAGCCATGAGCAAAAAGAGAATCAGAAACCTCACATTGGGTTAGACGGAGGGACCTGCTTTTTTTAGAAATTTAATTAAAAAATCGATCCGCTTTCTAACTTCAGGGGTTTCGAGGAGGCGTTGGCGATCATTTGGATCATGAATGAACTGTTGGGCCACTGCATCAGAGCAGGTCGCAGAATCGCCAGCTTTGTCGAGAGTGGCGTTGACTTGCTCGTTTACTTCGGAAGGAAAGCTGGAAAGAGTTCGGTTGATTGCGCGTCTGAGTCGACCCAGATATTCTACTTCCTCGTCAGCGGCTAGGGTGGTGTCGAGAATGGGTCTGATTTTGGCGTGCGGATAGGACTTGTCGTCGAGCCATCCCTCAAAATAGACGCGAAAAACGCCGTGGAGAAGAAGGTTTGAGGTGCCGTTTTTGGCTTCCCGCGAGGCGCGGATTAATCCGATCGTCCCGACGGGGGCAGTACAACGATCAGGATCGTTACTATCATCGCCGAGAAGATTTCCTACGCAAAACATGCAGTTTCCCTCTAAGGCGTCATTAATCATTTCCTGGTAACGGGGTTCGAAAATGTGAAGGGGCATTCCGCCATGCGGAAATAGCACGGTGTCGGGTAGAAGAAGAACTCCACAGGTTTCGGGGATTTCTAGGGAGTTCATTTTGTTTGATACGTTTGAACCATATTTAGGGTGAGATTGGCGATTAGGGCCAGGCTTGGAGATTTCAGCTCACGCGGTGCCCGGGTAATCAGGTAATACCTATCCCTGTAGGGCATATCGCAGAAGCGTGAACTAATCACCAAGGTTGGCCTTTTTTCTACGCCTTTTCTAGAGCCTGGTCGAGGTCAGCGAGAATGTCTTCGATATGCTCAATACCGACGGAGAGGCGAACGAGCTCTGGGCGGATTCCACCCGCAAGTTGTTGTTCGGAGCTAAGCTGCGAATGGGTCGTGGTGGCCGGATGAATCGCGAGGGATTTGGCATCACCAAGGTTTGCAACGTGAGAGAACATTTGGAGGGAGTTGATGAACTTGGCTCCGGCCTCTGCTCCCCCTTTGATTCCAAAGACGACAACACTTCCACCTTTGCCGCGAAGGTATTTTTCGTTCTTCGCGAATTCAGGATCGTCTTCGAGTCCGGGAAAGCGGACCCACTCGACGCCGGGGTGATTTTTAAGATGCTGGGCGACTGAGAGTGAGTTTTCACAGTGGCGTTCCATGCGAAGTGGCAGGGTTTCGATACCTTGAAGGAATTGCCACGAGTTGTCTGGAGCGATGCAGGCACCGAGATTTCTTAGGGGGACGGTACGCATCCGAAGGATGTAGGCAAGCGGGGCGAGCATGTCGGGGAGATCGTGTCCCCAGCGCAATCCGTGATAAGAGTTGTCGGGATTGTCGAAGAGCGGGTGTTTGCCTCCGGCCCAGTTGAAGCGGCCTGAATCAATAACGATGCCACCGAGACCAGTGCCGTGTCCGCCGAGCCATTTGGTCAGGGAGTGGACAACAATGTCGGCGCCATGGGAGAGTGGCTTGGTAAGGTATGGAGTTGAGCAAGTCGCATCGACGATGAGGGGGATACCGTTTTCCTTGGCGATCGCGCCGACGGCGTCGAGATCGGTAACTTCGAGTGCGGGATTGGAAACAGTCTCACAGAACAGAGCGCGTGTTTTATCATCGATGGCGTCGTCAAATTTCTGAGGATCTTGCGAGTCAACAAAGCGGACCTCGATTCCAAGCGCAGGAAGGATGTCATTGAACTGGGTGTAACTTCCACCGTAAAGATTGCGGGCTGAAACGATATTGTCGCCAGCCTGAGCAAGATTTATGATGGAGTTAAAAATAGCAGCGGTCCCTGACGAGTGAGCGAGGCCGGCGAGCTCGTGTGCTCCTTCGAGAAGGCAGATGCGCTTCTCAAGTACGTCGGTGGTGGGATTCATTAGCCGGGTGTAAATGTTCCCGAGCTCTTTAAGGGCGAAGAGATTGGCGGCGTGTTCGGTGTCGTTGAAAGTGAAAGCAGTACTTTTGTAGATTGGAACGGCGCGCGAATGGGTATCGGAATCGGGCTGGTGTCCACCGTGGAGGCAAAGTGTTTCGTGTTTCATGCGCGGAAAGCTCTACCATGAATTCTGGAGATGGGAAACACTGCTGTGGAATTTTGAGCTAGAGCGTGCCAGAGGGTTTTTAGATGTGTCCTTCCGCTTCCAAGGCTCCCATAATTGTAAGGGCCGCATAGGCATCGTTGGCCGCGTAGGTGAGCTGGCGATACGTGAGATCAGGCCGCGCCCAATTACTGGTCGTGGTAGATTTGGATTTCTTGAAGCATTGTTTCAAAAGAACTCCCATGGCACCACGAACCCCAATTTGCCCGCGATATCCCATCTTGCGGAAGACTTGATCTAGATCGAGCACGTGCTTGAGCTCAATTCCCAGTCGAACACGAATTTGGCTGTGATCGTTTTGAAGCCCAAATCCCGCTTTGAGGACCGCGGTCGAGGAGATCAGCTCTGAGGAGGCCTTCGCGCACTCTGGATGATGGAGTTGAAAGATGAAGGCTTTGTCGCTGAGAGAGAATTGTATCACGTGTGGGCCGTTACTTTTTTGCCCTGCCCGGAAGGTGGGTTTGGCTTCGGTATCAAATCCACTGACCCCTGCTGCAAGTATTTCTTCGACCGCATTATAGCACTCGGATCGGGAGGAAGGGACGTAGATTTGGTCGAGGGAAAGTCCGATGAATGGTGGTAATAGGGCAGTCTCTGCTTTTGTTGGGCCCATCAAGCCAGCTGGCTTTGGGGCCTTTTCTTTTTTACCCGATTCGTTTTGATTGTCATTGGCTGGCGATGCAACCTGGCAGCGACGAGTCTTTTTTGGTGGGCGTGGCTCTCGATCGCTCATTTTGTGTGGGATGCGTAATAGTCTGGAGGAAATAGAGTCAGGCTGCAAACTCTCGTTAAGTGGAAGGATAATTTACTGGAAGAATTCGATGGCAGAATTCGCTAGATCTGGGCTTGAGGCAAAAAGAACACCCTTGTGGTTCATGTAGGTGTCGCCAGACGGGTTGAGTTGAAGGGGATCTCCATGAATGTCGTTGGCTGGGAGGCCGAGTTCGTTGAAAAGGCACGCGGTGGCAGCGAAGTCCCAAACAGAGCCCCCACCGGGATTGGGTTTTGGGAATTTGAAGTAGAGAGAAGGCGCATGGTCGGCAACCCAGCAGGCATTAAGAACGGCACCGGCATGATTGATAATTTTAGTGCCGAGGAGGCCTCTCTGTGTTGCGAAGGTTTCGAGCTGATCGCGGAATTCCGGTTCGTTGGCCCGGGCGATAAAGCTGTTGTCGATCATCAAGGTGAGTGGGGAGGCCGAGGAAGGTGTCGGGAGTTGCCAGGGTTTGCCATTTTTTTGAGCGCCTTTCTGATAAATGCCGTGGTAAAGAGTTGAAGTGTCAGGATCGAAAACGATCCCGATTCGCGGCTTGCCATGGCGTGAGACGAGAGCAATCGAAACCGTATAGCCGGCCGTTCCTTTGGTGAAGGCGAGGGTTCCATCGAGAGGGTCAACACACCAGAAGTAGTCGTGTTGATGGCGGCTGGAATCGTCAGGACTTTCTTCGGTGAGAAGGCCGAGTTCAAACCTCTTGAAGGTGTCATTCAGAGTTTCAAGAATGAGGCGCTGGCTTTCAAAATCGATTGCGGTAACGACTTGGGATGCTAGGGAGTTTCCGCCTTTCTTGTGAAGAACTTCATGATTGCTTTTGGCCTTGCTCTGAATCATTTCGCCGGCGCGGGTGGCTGCTTTAATGCCAATCGATTCGAGTTCGCTGAGTTGGTCTGATGTGAGTTTCATCTGAAAATCTTCTAGAGAGAAGCGACGACTTCACGAGTAAGTCGTTCGCTGTAGGAATTGATTTTCCAATGGTCCGGGCTCCACCCCTTAAGAAAGCGGTGGAAGTCGGTCCAGGCGACGGGAAAGAGATCTCGCCATTCAGTTTCGATAGCCTCTGGATCAAGGTCTGGCCGATTGACGGAGAGGTTGCCGCGAAGGGTTGAGAAGTAACGGTTAAGAAGCTCGGCCTCTCTTTTTTCACAACTCGATTCGTCGAGGCAGGATCCGATAAAGTAGGCAAGATCTTTCATTCCACAGCCCCCGCCAACGTATTGGAAATCGACAGCCGCGACCTGTTCTTCCGATTTTGAAAAACAAAAGTTAGCGAGTTTGGCGTCTCCATGAACGAGGGTTTGGTGGGGGGTGCTTAGGAGGATTTGGTCAAGTGCTGGAGCTGCTTTCTTGAGCCTAATATCGTCAAGGGTAGCGAGCTCCTCGCTACGTGTTGCTAGGTGCCAGTAGGTGCCCGTTTTCCAGAGGTGAGTGGGTTCTACTCCCATGAAGGTGGCGTGAAAATTTGCAAGCCAATCGAGGCAGGCCTGAATTGCAGAAGTGGAGGTGGAGGTGACGCGTAGGGGGAATCCTGAAGCGTCTAAATCTTCGAGGATAAGGAGGATTTCCCCATTGTGTTCGTCGAAGGCAAGGAGCTCTGGGATTCGAGTTTCCGGTCCGCAGTGCTTGCTCCACTGACAATACCAGGCGGTTTCGACTTGGTAGGATTTAAGTTTGCGCTGATGGGATAGATTCGAATTCCAACCGCGCGGGTGATTCTCAGTTTTGGCCATCCGGATATGTTTCACAATGACTTGGGAGCGTTCGTCCAGTCGAAGACGCAGGATGTGACCATATCCGCTCCAGAGTTCCTGGATGACCTCTACTATCTCGAACATAGAGGCTCCGGTGGCGGAAAGAATAGTTTCCTGAAAGCGGGGGCTTAGGGAGGGGAGCATAGAACGGTCCTGTGGAAGATCACCGGATATTCAGCTTTAGACTTGGTGAGGTCAACCTAGGGTTGTGAGTCGGCTATGGAAATGTCGCGGTCAAATCGAGATGTCTACTTCTTTCATTCAAAAATTCACGGTGTCGGTTTCCCGGTGCGTTCGAAGCAAGTGCAGTTTGTTAGGGAAGTGGTTGCGTGAATCGCCTAGGCTCAAAAAATGGTTTTATCCGCCGGAGAAGGTCGTGACCCCGGCCGAGAAATACCGGGAAGTGAATGTGAACTATTTTTCCGACCTGCACACGCAGGAGCGGATGTTGGCTGATAAACAGCGGATGGCATTTTACCACGAAGCGATTAGGCGTAAAATTAAGCCGGGTGACCGGGTGATTGATTTAGGAACGGGGACGGGGATTCTGGCGGCTTTTGCTTCGAGGCAGGGGGCGGGGCAAGTTTATGCGGTCGACCATTCCTCGATTATCGAGCATGCCAAGATGCTGGCAGCTGAAAATGGCATCGAGAATGTAAATTTTGAGGATGTGCACAGCACGAAGTTGTATCTCGACGAACCGGTAGATTTGATTCTTCACGAACAGATTGGGGACTTTCTTTTTGACGAGGCGATGGTCCCGAATGTGTGTGATTTACGTGATCGTTTACTGAAGCCGGGCGGGTTGATTTTACCCAGTCAATTCGAATTCTATTGTGAGCCGATGACGATGCATGACGATCGTCGTGAGCCATATATTTGGGAACTCGATGATGTTTATGGTTTTGATTTTTCTAGCATGGAGCGAAGCCGTCCGTATGATGGGGAATACAATGGCTTGGTGAGCTGTGACCTAGGGGTGGTTAAGCACTTCCTCGGTAAGGCGGAGCCGGTTGTTAAGGTTGATTTAAATACCATCACGGAATCGAGTTTACCCCTTAAAGTTAGGTTTTCGCGGGAGGTTATTAATCCGGGCATTCTCGATGGCTTGGTCGTTTTTATGAAGGCGAAGGTTGATCATGACCTAGAACTTAGTTCAAGTCCGCTGGATCCAAAACGAGCGCCACACTGGGGCTTTCGGATCCTACGTTTGGATCAAGTTCACACCGAGTTGGGAGACGAACTTGAGGTAACCTTGAGGGTTAAGGACTGGGCCGACCCTGAGACCTGGCGGTGGACTTGTGGGGTTTGGGGCGGTGGGGACTTGAGCGAGTAGGCACAGTTTTGAACCCTGAAAGAATCGACGCCCGATTTTGGCTCGCAACGTTGGGAGGTTTAGGAGAAACGCTTTCGTTGGTGAAACTGATGATTGGCGCTGGCCTCCGGCTTTGGCCTGGGCGACAGTTTGCGGGTGATGACAACTGAGGAAATTCAGGAATATATCGACTTCGCCATTGGGGCGGAATTTGAAGGACTCAATTTAGAGTCGGGAGGGATGATGACAAGTGAGGGCGGAGATGGTCGGTTTCTAGGTAAAGTGATGGCGACTCGGTATGCAGGACTTCCTAAAGGGAGGGATCTTTTCCTCGCAATCGGGGAGACAGAAAAGAAGGTGCAAATTGTGAAGCTGGGAAAATCGGAATGTCTTTCCCCTGGAAAGTCGGACTTAGACTTATTGCTTCGAAAGGAGCTCGGTATCGGATCCGAGGATTAGCTTATCGTGTTCTTGGCAGCCAAAGCTATGGGAGTTTCTGGGTTTCGTGATACTTTTGCCTCCAGAGCTTCGCGGCTGGCAGGATATGCTCAGTTTTGCAAGTGGGAGAAAGCTCCCAAGTGAAGGGCATTTCGGGTTTGAAATGCTTTAGAAGATCGTCGTAGGGGAGTTCGCCAGTGAAGGGGACACGGTGGTCACGTTTTGGCCATCGGACGTCGTGTAGGTGGGCTCCTATGAGATGGGGAGCCATTTTTCCAAGCCACTGATCGTGGTCGAGGAGTCCTAGGTTGTGCTTCAAACCAACGTGGCCAAAGTCGTGCCAGTAGCCGATTTGCGGGCAATCTTTGAAGTAATCTTGAAGCTGAATCATCTCGATTTCATCGGGGACGTCTTCATATCTTGAGCGTGATTCGATAGCGAGTTTGACCCCTGCTTTTTTGGCCGGCTCGATGAGGCGTTCGAGTGTATCGATGGCGCGATCAAAATACCTAGGGCCATGTTTTTCTCGACGTTTGACACACTCAATTTTGTCATCAGCGTATTCGCCGGTGAGTTGCTCGCCGGTAGAGAGTTTTTTTGTGAGCGCACCGGTCCATTTTTTGTGAGGCATGGTAGCGACCGAACCCATATGTAGGACTACATAGTAGGCCCCGAATTCGTGAGCCATTTCGAGAGTCTTTAGGGTTTCTCGGAAGGCCTTATCGCGTTCGTTTTTATTATCGGATGAGAACTCGAAAGCGTCGGGCGCGTCGATCATCACCTCGGTGGGAGAAGGGAAATAGTTGTGCACTCCAATGCACTTGAATTTATTGGCAGCGAACGCCCTTTTAATTCCGGGAAGCTTTGCAACGGTCATGCCATGGGATAGCTCGAGGGTGTCGAATCCCAGTTCAAGAATTTCATCAATCATCTCTTCGCCATCGGTGTGGCGTGAGTTGTTCCAGCAAGTGGAGAAGGCGAGCATGTGAAGCTTATAGAGGCGGGACTTGGATCGAGAGGTGGAAATTCCGTGGGCTGCAGTGTGCGGCTACGGCTGTTTCTCGATGATGCAGTAGAAAGCTCCGGTTTCGCCTTTGGCTGAGCGGAAGATTGGCGCGATAGCGTGAGAGCCTTTAATGAGTTTGGTGGTGAAAGAAATAGCGGTGTCTTTTCTGCCGACCGTCTTTGTTGCGATTTCTTTTCCATTCAGAAGGAGGGCGGCAGCGGTGGCCTTGATAGCGACTCCTTTTGTGGTGCGGAATGCCTTGGAGGCGCCTGGAACATTCTTACCCGGAGGAAGGGTCGCGTTAATGGGGTGATTGGCTTCTTCAGGCCAGCGGAGGAGGGAGACCGTATAAGTGCCTTCTTCAAGAACCTTGATTGCCCAGTGGCCGCCGAACTTTGCTCTGTCTCCACCTTTGGCTCCACGAATCATACCTTGGTGCCAAGGAGGACTAGTGTTAAGCCAGTCGTGAGCAGTCATGGTGACTTTGGGATGATCGGGGTGACCGAGCTGGATCTCGGTTGTTTGGGCGAAGGTTGGTTCAAGATCAGCCCACCATTGGTCATAAAAGGCACGCATTTTGGCGACCTGATTGGGGTTTGCTTTAGAGATGTTCTTTTCTTGTCCCGGGTCTGCCTTGATGTCGTAGAGTTCCTCTCCATTGACGAGTCGGTATCGTTGCGACATCACGGCTGACTTTCGCCATTTGATAGGGTCGACGACACGCTGTGAATCGGTGATAATCATCCGGTTGGGCCAGTTGATATCGATTTCCGAGGCGATGAGATCTTTGAGAGTTGTCCCATCAAATTTCACCTTGGCAACGTTCTCGACTTCACAGACATCGAGGAGTGTCGGGACAAGGTCGATAGCGTGGCAAAGGGTGTCAATCTTACGATGCTCGTTGAGCTCGGCAGCAGGCCAGTGGATGAACATTGGAACCCGGTGGCCACCATCGTATTCGGATCCTTTTTGACCGCGCATGCCAGCATTGAAAACGTTGCGGCCGGTTGCGGTCCCATTATCGGTCGTGAAAATGAAAATAGTATTTTCCTCGATCCCGAGATCGACAAGGAGCTTACGGGTTTTACCGACGTTATCATCGATATTGGTAATCATGCCAAAGAAGGCGGCGATCCCGGCCTTCTGATCCTTGTAAAGATCGAGGTATTTCTGAGGGCAGTGAAGAGGGCCATGAGGAGCATTGGTGGAAATGTAAGCTAGGAATGGTTCGTCGGATTTAGCCTTCTTTTTGATGAATTCGTGAGCCTTCTGAAAGAAAACGTCAGTGCAGAAGCCTTTGGCTTTCTCGATCTTGCCATTGTGAAAGTAGGCTCCATCGAAGTAGGAGTTATTCCAGACATCGGGGGTTTGACCGACGCCGCCTCCGCCGTGGCGGTAAACTTCCTCAAAGCCGCGGTCTTCGGGACGGTAAGGGTAGTTGTCACCGAGGTGCCATTTACCGAACATGGCGGTGGCGTAGTCTTGTTGGAAATGCTGGCCGAGGGTGATTTCATTCTCACGGATCATGGAACGTCCCATGATGGTGTGCCAGACGCCGGTACGATTGGTCCAGTGGCCGCTGAGCAGGGCGGCACGGGTGGGTGAGCAAGTTGGTGCGACGTGATAATCAGTGAGGACGGTGGATTCAGAATAGAGTTTGTCTAGATTTGGAGTCTTGATGACAGGATTTCCATGGCAGGCGAGATCACCATAGCCCTGGTCATCGGTGATGACGATGACCACGTTAGGTCGTGACTGCCCCGAGGCGAAGGCAATGAGGGAGAAGAGCAAGATGAAGATTTTCATGATTCGAAGGATATAGTGATTGTGGTGATGATGACGAGAGTGACGACACTGAAGTTTACAGATTTTGAACAGCGGAACTGGGGAAAGATGACTTGGGTGAGTCCCTGCGTCAGTATGAAAAATCCGATCCAGCGAATGTGAGTTATTGGTTCTTGGTCAGGCCGCATGGACAAAAGTAGGATAAGATAAATTACTCCAAAGACATAGAGCCAGCGTCCGTTTTTCTTTGCAGGGCTTTCTTCCATGGGGTGGAGACATTCAAATGTGAGATTTGAAAATTGAAAGATGTGATTTCAGAAGAGAAGCTTACACCACGATGAAATTAACCGAGGAAATGCTGATTGCTGTTCTCATGGGTGGGCCTGGAACCGAACGGGAGGTTTCAATAGCCTCTGGAAGGGCGGTGGTGCAGGCGCTGCAAGCAAAGGGATATCGGGTGGCGGCGGTCGATGTTATGGATACTGAACCGGAATTACCGGAGGGGACAGGTTTGGCCTTCAACGTGATTCACGGGACTTTCGGAGAAGATGGCGGATTGCAGAGTTATCTTGAAGCTCTGGGAATCCGCTACACGGGAGCGGGGGTGAAGAGCAGCGAGGTGGCTTTTGATAAAAATCTTAGTAAGGAGTGCTTTTTGGAGCATGAGGTGCCGACTCCTAGCTCGGAAATCGTTGATTGTGCAAATGGCGCGAAGTTGCCTGAGATGTCTGTTCCTTTTGTGGTGAAGCCGCCGCGCGAGGGCTCTAGCGTAGGGATTCGGGTAGTGAAGGAGGTTTCTGAGTCGATGGAGGCGATGAAGCATGCGGCTAGATTTGGCTCGGATTTGTTGGTGGAAGAGTTCGTGGAAGGCCGGGAACTCACGGTTGGGGTCCTAAACGGTGAAGTTTTTCCGGTGGTGGAAATCGCGCCACCGGAGGGAGAATGGTATGATATGGAGACAAAATACCCTTGGTTGAGTGGTAAAGAGGTGGGTAGCCAATACACCTGTCCGGCCGATTTAACCCCCGAGGAAACCGCAATTGTTCAGGTTGCGGCGAAAAAAGCGCATAATGCGTTAGGAATTGAGGTTTACTCTCGGGTCGATGTGTTGTTGACTTCGTTTGGTAATCCTTACGTTTTAGAAGCCAATACTATTCCTGGGATGACTGAAACCAGTTTGTTGCCAATGGGCGCGTCTGAGGCCGGTTATTCATTTGGAGATCTTTGCGTGAAGATTGCCGAACTCTCCCTAGCCGCTAGGCCCTAAATATTTTAATTCCATGTTATCCCGTCGCACATCAGCTCGGACCCGTAAATCGCGTGAGCGAATGCTCCGCCTCAGGGTGAACTCGCCGCGGATTGTTTTCTTAGACTGCCTAAAGGTTTGTTCGCGTCTTATGAAGTTCGGAATTGCGATTTTGGTTATGGTGGGGGTAGGGATTGGTCTTGGATATGGCTGGCAGAAGGTTTTTGTAGAGAATGAGGAGTTTGAGATCGCAGATGTGAAAATTTTAACGACGGAAGGGGAGAACGCTCGCTTTTTGTCGCACGATCGATTCGTTTCGAAGACTGGGATTGATCTGGAGAAAACGATTTTTGCCATCGATACTGATGAGCTTCAGGCCTCAATAGAAGCGTTGCCGGAAATCAAGACCGCGAAGGTCAGTCGTAGGCTTCCGGGAGTTCTAAAGATCGAGGTTGAGGAGCGGAGTCCGGTAGCTTGGGTTGCGTGCCGGTCGCTGAAAATTAAGGAGCGGGATCCCGCAAGCGGCCTTCTTGTCGATGAAGATGGCATTATTTTCCGTTGCGATTCCGGTGAACTTAGTGAAATCGGAGCAAAGCTTCCTGTGGTTTTAGTTGAATCCGCGCAACGGAGGCAGATCGAGGAGGGGCGGTTGATTGAGCATGAAGGACTGAAGTATGCTCTGGAACTTGTGAAGCGAGCCAATGAGAAGTTCCAAGGTTCCGATCGACCGGCCCGAGTCGTTGTGAAAGACGAAATCATGCTTGAGATG
>JAQWSX010000141.1 GCA_029242935.1 Akkermansiaceae bacterium | reverse complement strand
GAGCTCGTTCTCAACTCGCCGAGCGGTCTTATAGAGATCGGTTTCACCCAACTCACCCGTGATCGCAATCGTGAGAACTTCACGGTAGTTGGACATGTTCGGGATATGGATCTCTGGGCGCTCGGTTTCACCCGGAAAGGTATTGATGGTGCCGACCCGTGCTTCGACTTCATCGCGAAGCTCCCGAAGGTCCACTCCGTCTTCCGCTTCGACGTCGATGTTTGCAGATCCGCTTCGGGCCTTTGAGTCGATTAATTTAACTCCCGGAAGATCACGGAGGGCCCGCTCAATGGGGTTGACGATGTGTTCCTGAACGTCTTGTGGGCTGGCACCTCGAAAACGCATATTGATCTCAACTTCTCCAAAGTCATAGGAGGGTTGGACTTCAAGCGGGATTTTATTGAAGGCAGTGTAAAGACCCGCGAGCACGATAGCCACCAAGAGGAGGTTGGAGGCAATGTCATTTTTGGCAAACCAGCGGATCATGTGCTGGCGAGTATAACGGTGAATTCCGGGGTGTCCTGTCGTTTCTGGGGATTTTCCGGGTGACGAACTACTTTAAGGTGCGGATGTAGGTGAAGAGATCGGCGACTTGCCGGGGGGAGAGGTGGTCGATGAGTCCCTCGGGCATGAGGGAGGATTTGGTGATTTTGTGTTGGGCGATTTCACCTTGGGGGATGACCTGGATGGCGGTGCCAATGGGTTGGATGCTCAGGGAGGACTTGGTCTCATTGACGAGGGATCCACTGACCTTACCGCCATCTTTTAGGATGATGTCGTGTCGGTAGTAGCCGCTTTCCATCTGGGCATTGGGGGTGAGGATATTATGGAGAAGGGCTTCGGTCGACATCGCTCCGGCTCCGGAGAGGTCGGGGCCGATGATACCTCCGGTGTTGCCGACCTTGTGGCAGGCGAGGCAAGTTGCAAAGAGGATTTGGCCCTTTTGAGCATCTCCATTTTTTTCAGCCATTGTATAAAAACTAGCGAATTTTTCACGGGTGGTCTTGGCCTCCTCCGGAGTGATGAGGGCCGGGGAATCGTCGGTAAGTTGAATGGAAGCCTGACCACGAAGCTTGAGGTTTCTGGTGTCTCCCGAAAAGCGATGGATGAGGGAGTCCGGCTTTTCGCTGCGGTATCCGGTTCGGAAATCCGACTGGATTTCGGCGGCGCTTCTCTCCTTGTTCCAGATCCGGTATTCACGGATTTGAAACGCAGAGCCACCTGTGGCGGTGGACTGGCCGATTTCAAGGTTGATGAGATCGTTTTTAAAGGGCTCGGAATTGGAGGTATCGAGAACTCCGTCGAGGTAGATTTTAAACTTCCCCTTGTCGTCACGTGTGAGGGCGCAGTGGGTCCAGAGGTTTGGGATCATGGGGCGGGTGGCGACGATGAGATCGCCGACAGTCGGGCCACCGTAAAAGCGAAGAATGCTACCATAAAAATTCAGGTCAGGGCCTGGGGTTTTTCCAGCGCCAATGAGAGAATCTTGGTTGTCGATACCGGGTGCAAGTTTAACCCATGTTTCAATGGTGAAGGGGCCTTTGAGAGTGAGTTTTTGATCAACGGCATCGTTTTCTTTTCCGGTCAGTTGGATGACGGGCTGAAGAAGGCTGGGAGAGTTTTTGAGGAGGGTTTTGACATCGGATTGGCTGGCACCAAGGACGGCAACGAGGCTGCCGAGGGAGTCGGCGGTGAGACCTTTGAATTCCCCCGAAGTTACAGCTTTTGCGAGAGTAGCTGCTTTTTTCCGGGTTGATGTTAGGCCGTGAATGGTGAGCTGCCGAAGAGCGCCGGGGAGATCATCCCAGTCTTTAGCAAGGAGGTCGACGACAGCGGGGTCATCAAGGCCCGCGAGTGCGATGAGGGATTCCCGTTTCACTTCGGGATTTGAAGAATGATAATAGAATTCAAAGAATTTTTTATCAGAGGATTTCAACTCACGCATCGCGGTGAGAGCGACTAGGATTTGTTCGTGGGAGCGAACTTTCTGAGCGAGCCATTTCTTGATGGGGGCTTCAAATTTATGGAGTCGAAACTTTTTGGCGAGGCGGAGGAGGAGGACTTGCTTGTCAATGGTCGTGTCAGGGAAAATCTTGAGAGTTGCTTTTTCGACTAATCGGGCAAGTGCTGGATCAGCTGCGAGTTTGGGATCGATGTTTTCGAATGTTTCGAGGAGGGCGACTTGTTGGGATGGATTGTCAAGGATCCCGGCCAGGGCGTCGGTGACTTGAGGTTGTTTAAGTTGGCTGCCGAGGATGGCGAGTTCTCCGGAACTGAGAGGTCTGCCGAGTCGGGGGATGGTATTGGCGAGCTGGGAAGCGGCTTCGGATGGTTCGAGTGATTGGATGGCGAGGAGAAATTGCTCCGAGGTGAGTTTTTTGACTGAGAGGTTGTTGAGCATTTCGCGAGTTGTATCGCGATGAGTTTCCATGGCCCAGCGAGCGAGGTAGCGCTCGAAAGTACGGTCGTATTGATTCCAGCCGCCGATTTTGAGGGGAGCGTCGCCGAGGGAGGCTACGAGAGCGAGCATGCCTGGAGAAGGTTGGCGGTGATATCGAACAGCGTTGGCGAGAGCGGTGCGGGTGCGGCGGTGGGATTTGAAGCTGCTGGCTTGAGCGAGAGTGAGGAAATCGGAGGAGGGAAGATTGATTTCTCCGGCGGCGCGGATCGCTTGGTAACAGAGGGAGATGTCCTTTGACTTGGCGAGGTTTTGGAGCACGGATGGGGTGAGCTTTTTCATTCCTTCGAGTGCCCAGAGGGCGGCGCATCGGCGGGAAGTTGAGGCTTTGGAATCGGTAATGATTTTTGTGAGAGAGGGGATGATAGCCGGGTCGTTTCGGTCGGAGAGTTCGTGCCAGGCGAGGCGGGAGACGAGAGCGTTGGGAGCGCCGAGGTGGTTGGTGATTTGCTCGGAGGTGAGCTTGGTGAGATTTGGCGGGGCGACTGACTCTTGGCTGTGGTGGCGGATTCGCCAGATGCGGCCCCGGGTTTTGTCACGGTCGGGGTGGCTGCGGGGAACTTCGTTGTGGGAGATGACTTTGTTGTACCAGTCGACGACGTAGAGGCAGCCGTCGGGTCCGAAGTGAGCGGCGATGGGGCGGAACCATTTGTCTTCGGAGATGAGGAAGTCGTCCTGTTTTTGATAGGAGTTTTGGCCCTTTTCGTTGGTTTTGACCGTCATGATTTGGAGACGGTTGGTGATGGGGTTGACGAGGACGAAGACTTCGCCGTCGTAGTTCATTTGAAAGGGGCTGTTTTCGTCTTCGACCATGGCGATTCCGCTCAGTCCGGTGCCGCCCATTTGCGGGCCTTTGGTGGAGGGGTGAATCATGGGCGCATAGGAACGGAGTTTGTCTTTTGAGCCGGTGGGGTAGTGGGCACCGGGTTCGAATTCGGCGAGGGGGACGCTGATGTCGTTGGCTTCCTGAAGGAAGGTGCGCCCGTCGCGTGTTTGGGCGAATCCCCAGATGTTATTGGGGCCGTGGGTGAGGAGGTCGAAGTCGGATCCGTCGGGTCGCATGCGGGCGAGTTTGCAGTGCTTGAAGGCGATGCTCTTTTCGCCGCCGGCAAATGGTTCGCCGGAAGGGCGGTGGACGTTTGATGAATTGAAGAGACCTTGGGCGAGAGAAATCCAGCCGCCGGGCATGCGCTCGAATTGGTGGGGGAAGAGGTGGGAGTCCTGAATGCCGAAGCCGGAGAGGAGAGTGGTGAAGCCGTTGGCTTTTCCGGTGTTGTCGGTGTCGAAGTATTGACGAATGGAATCTCCGTATTGAATGATG
>JAQWSX010000115.1 GCA_029242935.1 Akkermansiaceae bacterium | reverse complement strand
GTCCTTCATGGAAGTGATCGAGGGCACATTGGTTTTCACCACCATGAGCTGACCTGACATGAGGGTTCCCGGAGCATGGCCGGTATGAACGGTGGTGACACCCAGATCACGAAGCCATTTCACGAGGGGATCACGACCATTGTAAGCATCGACTGCGCGGAGTTCCGGCTGAATGGGCGATGACTTTTCGAGTTGCTCCTGATCGTGCTTGGGCGAATTAAGAATTCCGGACAAGCCAACAGTTGAGTGGGCATCAATGATCCCCGGCATCGCAACCTTAGCCACAAGGGTTTGATAGCCTGCCGGGACCTTGATTTTGGAAGATGAGCCAACCGCGCGGATTTTCCCGTTTTTTCCACAGAGAACGATCCCGTTTTTGATCGGTTTTAAATCACCAGTCATGGTGAAGAGGAGGTCTGCTTTGATCGCAAGCTGACCATGGGCAACTGCAGCGAGAGCGAGAGCGAGAATTATTTTTAACATTGTATGGGGCGGCAAAGAATTAGCGATAGAAGCAGCAGCCAGAAGCTTCGCGATTATGTCCAGCACCGTATCCACCTTCGGCAAAAAGGCGGTCGGTTGGGTTTTCGAGATCAAAGACCTTCTCACCTTCGATATGGGTCTCAAGAACGCGAGTGTATATTGAAAAAGGGTCCCCTGAGAGCATGACGAAGTCCGCTTGCTTTCCCGGGTCGAGGGAACCAATCGAATCATCAAGGTCAAGCATCTTGGCCCCAGCGAGAGTCAGACCTTCAAGAGCCTTTTGGCGACTCATCCCCGCCCGCACCCCGACGGCGGCATTGCGAAGAAACCAACGGGAATCGTTGATTGGGTCATCAGTGTGGAAAGCGGTCACTACTCCGCGTTTCGAAAGCTCGGCGCCATTTTTCCACTCAAAATCGCGCGCCTCCAGTTTCCCCCCGGGTGAGTCAAGGAAGATGATGGAGCAAGGAACGTCTGCTTCGGCAATCTCATCCGCCACCTTCCACGCTTCGGAGACATGGTGCAAGACGACCTTGAAGCCAAACTCCTCCTTGAGACGAAGGACAGTGAGAATATCATCGTGGCGATGCGTGTGATGATGAACAGTTCTCTTCCCCTCGAGAATGTCAGCCAGAGTCTCGAGAGCGAGGTCACGCTCGAAGGCTTCCTCTGGCTTCTCCTCCTGATGTTTCTTGCGCTTCTTAAGATAGGCTTGGGCATCAATAAATTTTTGCCGAACGAGGGCCGCAGACTTACCACGAGTTCCTGGAAAGGGACCATTATCGCGGATCGAGTTGGTCCCATTCGCCATCTTAACGCCATAGGCCAGAGAGCCATCAGAGAGCTTGATGGCGAGGTCATCAACGGTGTTTCCTTTACGTAATTTCAGGTAGATCGTTTGACCGGAGAGCAAGTGTCCGGAGCCAGACATCAGGTTAGCCGTAGTGATGCCTCCGGCGCGCGCCTTATTGATCGAAGTGTTACGGACATCGATGGAATCGAAGACACGGACCTCGGGCTGAATCGGCGACGAAGAATCAGCCCCAGCCACCGAACCAATGTGGGAATGGGTGCAAATAAGACCGGGAATGATGGTCTTACCAGTAGCGTCGATCACCTCGGCTTCAGCCGGGATTTTCACACCCTCTGAAGTTCCCACCGCCAGAATGGTATTACCCTTAATGAGCAAAGTTCCCTTCTCAATCTTTGGAGATGAAACCGGATAAATGGTGGCATTAGTATATGCCAAAACCTTAGCTTCAGATTTGCGTGATTCCTGAGCAGAGGAAAAGAAAAAAGGCAGTAGAAGAAATGGAGCCATAGCAATGGCAATGAGCTTGCGGGAACGCATGATGGAGGGAAGCTAGCAGGATCGACCCATCAGGGGAAAGCGCGGATTCGAGGATTGCTCTCTCGCAGGAACGTTTTTTAGCCTCCAGACTCCCATCAACATGAAAGCCATTCAGTTTATGAGGAATAGCAGCGAGGAAGGCTCAGCCTCAGACACTGAACTCCCCCGCCCCAAGGCCACCGGTCGCGATATCCTCGTGCAAATCGAAGCGATTGCTATGAACCCCGTTGATTACAAGGTTCGACCAGCTGAAAGCGATCCGCCGAAAGTGATCGGCTTCGACGCAGCCGGGATAGTTGTCGAAACCGGTGATGCCGTGACCTTGTTTCAAGAGGGCGATCAAGTTTACTATGCTGGAGATGTAACGAGATCCGGCACCAATGCCGAATTTCAGCTGGTCGATGAACGTCTTGTCGCGAAGCGCCCGACTTCACTGGATGCCTCAAGCAGTGCGGCCCTTCCCCTCACCTCGCTCACCGCCTGGGAGGCCCTCTTTGATCAGCTCGGCATCAACCGCAAGACCCCTGATGACAACAGTGGCAAAAGCCTTTTGATTATCGGAGGCGCGGGAGGAGTGGGTTCCATTGCCATCCAGTTGGCAAAACTCGCAGGGCTCACCGTGGTGGCGACAGCCTCACGAAGGGAAAGTTCTGATTGGTGTCGAAATCTTGGAGCCGACCACATTATCAATCATCACGAGGATCTGCCACCCCAACTGAAAAGCCTGGGATTAGACACCGTCGAATATATCGCAAATTTTAATGACATCGACCGCGTCTGGGAAGCCATGGCCGAAATGATTGCGCCCCAGGGAAGTATCGTCCTCATCACCGGGCATCAAACTCAACTCGACTTTGGTGGTGCTTTCAAACTCAAGAGCGCCAAGATTTGTTGGGAGTTCATGTTCACCCGCTCGATGTTTCAGACCAACGACATGATCACGCAGCATCATATTCTTGAGACCGTCGCTGAATTGGTCGACAACGGGAAACTCATCGCGACCGCCAACGGTTCCATGAGCCCTATCAACGCCAAAAATATTCTCGAAGGGCACCGCCGGCTTGAATCCGGAACGACGATTGGGAAACTCGTCCTCTCTGGATGGGAGTAGTCACCAACCCAACATCACCTCGTTTCAAAAATTCAAGCGAAGTTTGGTTGTGCTTCTGGCGAAATCCACGATCCTCATTTCCCATGGTCCGGTCATTACTTCTCGCATCAGTCGCCTTAATTCTTTCCGAGAGCTCTGCTCATTCAGAAGAACCGAATCAAACCATTGTCGGTCCGAAAAATGGCTCCTTGGTCATCATGGGAGGGGGAGGAAAAGACAGGACCTTCCCCCAAGTCTTCGCCCACTTCATCAAGCTGGCCGGAGGGAAGGATGCCAAGATCGTTATCGTTCCAACCGCTGCATCCAGTTCCCCTGATCACAACTACCAGCGCTCTTGGTCGCTTGACCTTGCAAAATCAATGGGGGTGAAGAAGGCCACGATTCTGCACTCCCACAGTCGTAAAACTGCTGACACCAAAGCATTCGTCAAACCATTGAAAACCGCTACCGGGGTCTGGTTTGGCGGAGGACGCCAGTGGAGACTCACCAAAGCTTATGGCGGGACCCTGACTGAGAAGGAATTTCACAAAGTGCTCGAACGAGGTGGAGTTATTGGAGGGTCATCGGCTGGCGCTAGCATTCAAGGCTCCTTCCTCGCCCGCGGTGACACCGGTGGCAACACCATCATGGTCGGTGATGTTCAGCAGGGATTCGGCTTCATGCGAAACACCGCCATCGATCAGCACCTCATTGCCCGGGGACGACAGAAAGATCTTCTGAAAGTCTTGGAGGATCCCAATAAGAAGATGCGGAAGGAATTCAATCGCGCGGAACTTCTAGGTATCGGAATCGACGAAGACGTGGCGATCGTGGTAAAAGGTGACCAATTCAGCATCATCGGCAAGGATCAAGGCAGGGTTCTGGTTTACGATCCAAAATCTTGGAAGAAAGATACGCCCAATCCCAAAAAGTGGGTGACTTTGAAAAAAGGAGACCAGTATGATCTAGCCCAACGAACAATCATTCCAGCTCCAGCCACAAAAAAATAATCCGGCTTTCATGCGCGACTTCATCGATCGCCTTTGGTAACATTTCCGTATGAATTTTCACCCCTCCCGGCGCGATATTATCCAAACGGGCGCAGCCGCCAGCGCTCTGGGTTTCCTTTCCAAAATCCCCTTGCTCGGAAAAGACGACGTCAACATTGACCCTAACCAAGTTCAGTTTCGCCCGGAGATCGAACCCCTTGTCAGACTTCTCGAAGAAACTCCTCGCGAGAGGCTGCTCGAAGAAGTCGCCTCAAGAATTAAAAAGGGCACGACTTATCGGGAAATCCTCAGCTCACTTCTACTCGCCGGCGTTCGTAATATTCAACCCCGTCCGGTTGGCTTCAAATTCCATGCCGTTTTAGTCGTCAACTCTGCCCACCTCGCGAGCTTACGTTCCCCCGACTCAGATCGCTGGCTCCCCATCTTCTGGGCGCTCGATTACTTTAAATCTTCGCAAGCACGCGACATCAAGGAAGGCGACTGGACAATGTCAGCCGTAAAAGAGACGGAAGTTCCTTCGGCGAGCAAAGCCCGCAACTTGTTCCGCGAAGGGCTGAATCAGTGGGATGAAGAAAAAGTGGATGCCGCAACTGCCGGACTGGCCCGCACCGCAGGAGCGCAGGAAACCTTTGACCTTTTCGCGCGCTTTGGAGCACGCGACTTTCGCGATATTGGCCACAAGGCAATCTACGTTGCCAACAGCTGGCGCACCTTACAGACGGTTGGCTGGAAGCACTCGGAGCCCGTCCTTCGCTCACTCGGATACGCCCTTCTCCAACACCATGGCAGTAATCCCGCCAAGAGTGACCACGAGGCCGATCGCCCGGGGCGTCTTAACGAGAAGCTTATCCACGAAATTCGCGGGGACTGGCAACGGGGCGAATTAAAGAAAGATGCCACCAGCGAAATGCTTGATGTGCTGCGCGGCGGAACCTGGGAAGCCGCAAGTCGTAAAGTGGTAGAATTACTCAATAAGGGATCATCGCCCCAGTCCATTTGGGACGGACTTTTCCAACACGCTTCCGAAATGCTCATGCGACTCCCGGGAATCATTTCTCTCCATGCGAGCACTTCCACAAATGCGCTCCATTACGCCCACCAACACACTTCGAATGATGAGACTCGACGTTTTCTTCTCCTCCAAAATGCCGCATTCTTAACGATGTTTCGAGACCGGGGCGGAATCAAAGACGGAATCACAGTCGACCAATTCGCGCCAGCCGATGGCACTCCCGGTATTGACGAAATCTTCGCCGACATCACCGACAATAAAGAGCGCGCGGCACGCAAAGCCCTCGCTTACCTCAAATCGGCCAAAGACCCAAAACCCTTCATGCGCGAAGCCCAACGGTTGATCTATCTCAAGGGAACCGGATCCCACGATTATAAATTCAGTTCCGCCATCCTTGAGGATTACCACCACATCTCGCCAAAAATGCGTGACCGCTTT
>JAQWSX010000108.1 GCA_029242935.1 Akkermansiaceae bacterium | reverse complement strand
ATGGTCGAGAGACTTGAGAGCCTTCTCACAGTGGTTCTTGTCAGGATCAGTGACGACGGTATTTTCACCATCGATGATCATGGCGTGGATTCCGTTTTGCTCGGCTCCACAAAGATTGAGGGCGGTGACCTTGGTCATTGGATTGCCGAGATCCATATCTGGCTGTTGATAAGCAGCCTTGAATTTTTCATGTGATTCCGCCGATGCTACGGGCTGGAACCCAGGGTAGTTGGCAGGGACAGCTCCGCAGTCTCCGGCACCTTGGATATTATTCTGCCCGCGCATCGGATTGATGCCAGTGCCTTCCTTTCCAAGGTTTCCGGTGAGGAGTGCGAGGTTGCAAAGAGACTGGACATTGTCGACTCCACAAATGTGCTCAGTGATGCCGAGGGTGTAATAGATTGCTCCGAGTTTGGCAGAGCCATAAAGTTTGCCGGCAGTTTCGATGTCGGCCGCGGGGACTTCGCAGATTTCGGAGGCCCACTCTGGAGTGAATTCCTTTAGGTGTTTCTGGAACTCGTCGTAGTCGGAACAACGCTCAGCAATGAATTTCTCGTCGGTGAGATCGTCGCGAACAATAACGTGAGCCATTGCGAGGAGGAGCGCGACATCGGATCCGACACGGATGGGAAGGTGGAGGTGGGCGAGTTTGGCGAGGCGGGTTTTACGAGGGTCGGCGACGACGAGTTTAGCTCCTTTGGTGAGTGCTTTTTTTAGACCGGTAGCGGCGACAGGGTGACACTCGGTCATGTTGGTGCCGATCGCGAAGATAGTGTCGGGCTTTTCCATATCCGCGAGAGGATTGGACATTGCACCTCTTCCGATTTGGGCGGCCAGACCGGCCACGGTGGGTGCGTGTCAGGCTCGACTACAATTATCGATATGATGCGTCCCAAAGCCGGCCCGAATAAATTTTTGCATCGAGTAGGCGGCTTCATGTGGTGCGCGGCCGGAGGCGATGCCAAAAATACTATGTCTGCCGTATTTTTCTTTTGCATTGGCAAATCCTTCGGCGGCTTTTTTGAGTGCTTCGTCCCATTCAACCTCCTTGAAGGTGCCGTCGGCTTGTTTAATGAGTGGTTTTTTGAGTCGGTCTTCGTGCTGGATGAAATCGTAAGTGAACTGACCCTTGATACAGAGGGCTCCTTTGTTGGCTGGACCGTCCATGGCGGGTTGGGCTCCGACAATTTTGTCCCCCTTGGTCATGAGGTCGATAGAACAACCGACGGCGCAGTAAGGGCAGACGGTGCGGGTCTTTTTGACTGGCTCGGAAAGGGCCTCGGCGCGGATTGCTTTCTTGTCGGCAAGAGCGCCGGTGGGGCAGGTTTGGATGCACTGTCCGCAGAAGGTGCAATCGGAATCGCGGAGGTCGTTATTAAACTCCGTGGTGATTTGGGTGTGGAAGCCGCGGTTGGCGACGGTGATGGCGTAGTCGCCTTCCTGCTCGGCGCAGACGCGAACGCAACGGTAGCAAGAAATACATTGTTCGTAGTCGCGGAGGATGAAGGGGTTTTGGTCTTTGAGGTTTGAGGTGCCCGATTTTGCTCCTTTAAAGCGTCCGTTGCGGGCTCCGTATTTGTTGACGAGGGTGGAAAGTTCCTGGGATGCGAGGCCGCGCAGGGGATCGACGTCGATTTGGCGATTTTCGGAAGCGACCAATTCGAGGAGCGTTTTGCGCATCTTCTCAATTTCGGATGGGGCGGTTTTAACGACCATCCCATCATTGGCTTTGGTGGTGCAGGACGCGACGGGATTGCGAATACCTTCGACTTCCACAACGCAAAGGCGGCAGGCGCCGAAGGCATCGAGACGATCATCGTAACAGAGAGTCGGGATGTCTTTTTTGAGACGGCTGGCGACCTGGTAGATGGTTTCGCCTTCGGTGAAAGTTGTTTGCTGACCATCAATGGTGATGGCGAGTTGCGAGGCGATTGCGGAGCTTGGGTCGTTGATCATGTGCTGAGGTGCGAGAGGAAATTACCGTAAAGGCGCGGAGGCGCGAAGTTTTTTAAATGACGAGTGGAAAAACATTTTGTGGCGGATGTGTCGCGGACCCCGGTGCTTATTTATTTCCAGAGGACATTGCGGATGGGTTGATTGGCTTTTGTTTTTAGTAGAGCAGCTTCGACCTCTTTCTTAAAGGGGGAGTCAGGTGGGGCAACGTTGGTGAGAAGGTTGAGGTTTTTGGTAGCCTCTTCAAACTTGCCAAGGTTGGCTTGGGCGTAGGCCAGACTGAGAAGGTGATTGGCGTTGCGGTTTTTGGAGATCAGGCAGAGACGGGAGGCGAGGGCGAGGGATTCCTGCGGGCTACGGACTTTTTCCGTAGGATGAGTGGAAAGGATGCGCGAGAGAAGGTTAGCAGCCTTGAGGAATTTGGGTGAGGTGCCGAGAATGATTTTACAGTTGGCGATAGCATCTATGGGCTGTCCTTGTTCGAGTTGGAAGAGGACGAGGCGGTAGCGCAAAATGGGATTTCCTGGGATGTTGTCAGCTGATTTTTTTCGGTAAAATAAAGCTTGGGCAGGATCCTTGGCCTTGAGCGCGATATCGATGGCGTCATCATAAATATCTAAGTTTTTCGGGTGGTAGGATATGGCGTCGTCGAGAGTCGCGAAGGATTTTGAAAACTTGCCTGTTTCGGCGTAGGCAGTTGCAAGGAGGCGTAGGACGCGAATATCTTTGGGAAGGAGTTGGCAAGCGGCTTGGAGATGAGGAATGGCTTCGGTGGGGCGACCTTGCTGTCCCAGTATTTGGCCGAGAAGGAGAAGGTTATCGCTCCGGGTGAATTTGTCGCCTTGGAGGAAGGGCTTGGTAAGAGCGGAGCGGAGGTAGTCGATGGAGAGGTCTGGCTGGGCACGTTGGAGGAGTTGTTGAGCTGTGCGTTGGGGGGAAGAAGGCGCGGGCTTGCTGGTCCAGCGTCCGGTAAAGGGCGAGCCGGCAGAGCGACGTTCTTCGGAGGTTGCCGTTGCGAATTTTCGGTCGGTAATGATTTGCTCGATTGAAACGGTGCCGCGATAAATGGCGAGGAGTTGTCCTTCTTTGGAGACGAGGAAGCTCGTGGGAACAGGGATGGGGATCCAAAGGTCGATGATAGAGGAGTGAAGGGAGTCAAGTAGCTCAACGGCTTCGGGTCCAGCCATCTGAGTGGCGAAGGGCGAGTTGATCGACTTTAGGTAGGCATCGGCTTGATCGTGGTGTTCTTGGTCGGTGCAGAGGAGGGCGAGGGTAATGTCGGAAATTTTAAATTTGGCAGCTTCAGTGGCCCAGGTTTGGAGCTCTTGCTGGCAGTGCGGGCAGGTGCGGCTCCACAGGGCGATGAGGGTGGTCTTAGAAATAGAGAGGGATTCGCCATCAGCAGTGGGGATAGTTGGAACTGTGTGGCCTACCGGAGGAACAATGCGGGCGGAGGATGTTTTTTCGGGGATCGGGTGTGGTGCGGATTTGAGAACCGGATCTCGGCGGTTTTTGCGGGGGGTGGCGGTTGTTGAACCTTGGATGAGGTGGAGTTGTTGGTTGGCCTTGATGCCAGTAAAGGTTTGCGATTTGGAGCCGGGCCAGTGGACAACTATTTTTTCGATAATGGCATCTTTACCGAGTCCGAAGTGTAGCCAACGGGAGGATTGGGCTAGGAAAGATTGGCCAGCGTGGAGGGTGCGGAGATGGGGGATCAATTGTTCTTTGAGATGGACTTCGACACGAGCTCCGATGGCGTCTCGCGGAGTTGTTTTGGCGGTACCGGTGAGATGAAGTGAGAGGAAGTTGGACTCAGATTGCAGGTTGTTCTTGAGAAGTCGGACACGAGGAGCAGTGCGGTTCGTGACGAAGAGATCAAGGTCACCATCGTGATCGAAGTCAATGAGTCCAATGGCACGGGCATCGTCGGAAAAGTCCCAGCCGATAGTAGTGGAGACGTCGGCGAAGGGTATGTTTTTGCCGCAATTGAGGAAGGCATTGTTTGTTTCGCGTCCAGAAAATGATTTATTTTCGTGGAGGAGACGGTTGAGAGCCTGCCAACCTTGACGGTAGGATTGTAGGCTGTTGCCACCTTGGGGATCGATAGGGGATTGCGACACGACCTGTCGCCAGTAGACACTTCATAGATCACCGGTGTCTTCGGCGGTGATGAAGCCGTTCGCACCAAGGATATCGAGCCATCCGTCATTGTTAAGATCTGCAAAGGTAGATCCCCAGCACCAGCGAGCCATGTTGGTTTTTGTTTGAGTAGAGATATCGGTAAAGCCGCCTCTGCCGTCGGCGGCGAAGAGGGAGTTTCCGCGGGCCATACGCCGGAAGGTTCCGGCGGCGTCTTTGTCACCCTCGAGCTGCTTTAGAAAGCGATTTTGCCCCGTGACTCGGCTTCCAGCGCTTGAAAACATGTTGGAAACGTAAAGGTCCATCCAGCCGTCCCGGTTGAAGTCACCCCAGTTGGTAGACATTCCGGCGGCAGAGTCTTCGATGCCAAGAGGGCCGGCGACGTTAATGAAGAAGGGGAGCTTTCCACGTTCGCTTCCTTGGTTTTGGTAGAGGCAGTTACGGCCGAAATCGTTGGCTAGGTAAAGGTCAAGGTCTCCGTCTTGGTCGTAGTCTTCCCAGGAAGCGGCAAAGGAAAAGCGGGTGTTGTTTTGGTTGAGGCCGGTTTGTTCAGTGACGTCTTCGAAGGTCCAGTCGCGGTTGTTTCGCCAGAGGATATTCTGGCCTCCATTGTTAGCGTCGTGAAAAGGAACGGGTTCGGCGAGGGCTCCGGCCCGTGCCGAAGAGGTCGAGGGGTTATAGCCGCAAACGTAAACGTCTACGAAGCCATCTTGATCGAAGTCAGCGGAGGTGAGGGAGAAGGATTGAGCTTTGGTGGAGCGACCAAAAGCAAGTTCGAAGTGGCCTTTGCCGTCTATGTTGTCCATGAAGAGGATTTTAAAATCCTGCGAGATAACGAGGTCCTGATCACCGTCGTTATCGAAGTCAAGGAAGAGGGCGGCGGCGCAGTAATCGAGCCAATTAGTTTTTGATTCGACGGAGAAATCGGTGAGGGTACCATTAGGATTTTGGAGAAAGAGAAGGTTGGGGAGCCCTCCCTGTTGGCAGAGGTAAAGGTCTTCGAGTCCGTCGCCATTTACGTCGGCTAGCGCGAGACCGTGGTTTGCAGCGGAGTCGAGTCCGAAGTCGCGGGGGATGCGGCTGCGCCAGTGATCGGTGGAGCGGAGAAGTTGGGATTGATAGGAGGGATTTTGATCGAAGGCGGAAGCTGTGACATCGGTGAGGAGTTGGCTACTGCCGGACTGCTCCACTTCCTCAAACTCCTTGAGGGTGATGTTTTCTAATTTAGGTGGGGAGGTTTCGGTCCAGGTGCAGGACCAATGAGCGTTGATCTGGAGCAGGGGGGATTTGAGGGTAACAAGGGAGTTCGAGGTTTTGGAGGAAACCGAAATCATCTTAATCTTGGTTTTGAATTCAGGTTTCGGGCGTAATGAAATAGCTGAGTAGGGTATTTTGGCCGGATTTTTGGCCGCATTTGCAGAAATTCTTCGAACGGTGAGGCCGGCGTTTTGGAACACGATATCGGTTTGAGGCTTTAAGAGCTGAGTGGATTTAAAGTTTGGCGTGATATGCTGGGTTTTTCGCTGGTGAAGGAGGGCATCGAGGAAAATTTCGAGGACTGTTTGGTATTCCGACGACCGGGCTTCGGATTTCCATCCGTCTTTTGTAGGATCGATACGTTCGTAAGCATCAGCGAGCTCTTCCTGATATTGACGATTTTTCAGGCCGGGATTCTGAGAGGTTTCCCCTGATTGACCCGAAACCATCGTCGCGAGGGTCAATATGATGCCAATAACCGCTGCTTTCATAACTCGATTAGGTTGTTGTGGCTCTTGAGGGTTGTCCAGTCTGGAGCATTCTTCATGAGAGGTTTGAAAAGTTAGAGTAAGGATGACTCGAAACGCGCTTGTAAGATTGCGAGGTTAGCGCCATGTTCCCGCGAAGCTTCTTTAGAGCCTTTTTTGTTTAAAATGAGTTCTCCGATTGTCATTCCAGAAAATGCCCCGTTCAACGTCGAGCAACGTGCTTGGCTCAGTGAGTTTTTAACCAAGGCGCTTGGCGGCGAGGCAGTTGAGGTTGAGCCACCCGGTCCTGCGATTCCTGTCACAATTTTGTGGGGAAGTCAGACCGGGAATTCCGAGGGTGTCGCCAAAAAGTTTTTGAAAGCTCTCAAATCAGGGAATTATGAACCGCAGGTTTTTGACATGGCAGCTTACGACAAGAGCAGGTTGCCAACAGAAAAGAATCTCCTAGTAATTACGAGCACTTACGGTGACGGCGAGCCGCCCGATAATGCCTCTGACCTTCATGAATATCTCATGGGAGAGACTGTCCCTAGCCTCAAAGAAGTTAATTTTTCGGTCTTTGCACTTGGTGATAGCGAGTATCCGGATTTTTGCCAGTGCGGTATCGAATTTGACCAACGTCTCGAAGCCTTCGGAGCGAAGCGGATGTTTAAGCGGATCGATTGTGATGTCGATTATGACGAGGAATTTGCAGAGTGGAGGCAAGGGGTTATTGCAGCTATGGGCGGTAGCGGTAGGGTTCCGAAGGCCGAAGAAGTTGTTGTGGAGGAACCTTTCGGTAAGAAGAATCCTTTCCCTTCGCCTCTGCTGAATTCTTACGATCTAAACAAGGGGGGATCGGAGCGTGAAACCTATCATGTGGAGCTTTCTCTCAAGGATTCCGGCTTGGAATATCAGGTTGGTGATGCTCTTGGGGTGCTTTCTCACAACCCGGCCCAAGTTGTAGATGAGATGCTTCCTCTCCTTCCCTTTAGCATGAAGGATGTCGTGCCACTCCCGAATGGAGCTGAGGTTCCGCTCCGCGAGGCGTTGATCACATCTTATGACATCCGCAGTCTAAATAAGAGACTTCTAAAAGCTTGGTCGGAGCGATCTGGTTCGCCTTTTCTGCGCGCGCTTGTCGAGAGTGGGAGCCGAGAGGAGATCGAGGAATTCTGTTGGGGCCGGGAATTGATTGATTTGATCAACGATCACCCGGCTGACTTTGCAGATGGGGAGGAATTTGTAAGTGTGCTCAAGAAATTACAGCCCCGTCTTTATTCAATTGCCTCCAGTCCAAATGCCCACCCTGGCGAGGTTCATCTGACTGTAGCAATTGTTCGCTATAACTCACACGGTCGTGACCGGGGCGGGGTTTGCTCCACTTACCTTTCCGATCGGGTCGGTGATGTTTGTTCTGGGGTTTTTGTTCACAACAATAAGGCTTTCCGCCTGCCGGAGGATCATTCTAAGGATATTATTATGGTGGGGCCGGGGACCGGGATTGCTCCGCTCCGTGCCTTCCTCGAAGAGCGCGAAGTTTCGAAAGCAAGCGGCCGTAGTTGGCTCTTCTTTGGAAATCCTTGTCGGGCCACTGACTTTATTTATGAAGACGAAATCAATGCTTGGGTTAAAAACGGCACTTTAACCAAACTTGATCTGGCCTTCTCTCGTGATCAGGAAAATAAAATCTACGTTCAGGATAGGATGCTTGAAGCCGGAGCAGAGCTTTGGGACTGGTTGCAGGGAGGGGGATATTTCTACGTTTGTGGCGATGCTTCCCGAATGGCGAAAGATGTGGAGAAGGCCCTCCAGACAATTTTGAAGACCCACGGCGGTCTGAACGATGAAGAAGCGATAGGCTATCTCAAAAATCTCAAAAAAGAGAAGCGCTACGCTCGCGACGTTTATTAAAGGTTGATGCTGGTTTTTAAAAACGGAGGTTTGAAGCTTAGGGTATGAGTGAATTGGTGCGTGTCGAGCCTGTTGCGCTTTTGCCGACTCCGGCGGGATGCGCTGTTTTCCTTGGCGATGGCACAAAGGTAATCGTTTTTTATATCGACCCAGCGATCGGAGCTTCGATTAATGCGGTTTTAGCCGGGACGATTCCCCCGCGTCCGCTCTCACATGATCTCTTTTCGCAAACGCTTGATGCTTTTGGTGCGGAGGTTCTTCACACCACCATTGTGAAGCAGGAAGGCGAGGTCTTTTTCGCACGATTAATCATCAAAGCTGAGAACGAGATCATGGAGAAAAAAATTGTGGAGCTTGACGCTCGCCCCAGCGATTGTCTTGCTCTTGCAGTGAGGAACGAGGCGCCGGTTTTTGTGGTCCCGGATGTTTGGGAAAAGCTCGAGGATATGAGCGAAACTCTTGAGAGTTTAAGAAGTCAGGAAAACCCGCCGGAGGGTTTTGGAGTCTAGCTGATTTTAAAAGATCACTTGCGAGACTATGGGTGCGAGATAATGTTCAAGAAATGAGTAAACCATCTTATCTAGAGGAAGAGATTCTCTTGAATCCGGAAAAGCGCGTCTTTCCTAAATTTGATTTAAGTCAGCTCCTAAACACTGTTTTTTCTCCGACCCAAGGTTGTCGTGTCTGTATCTTGATAGACTTTGAATCCCCCCCTCTTTGGATCAAAGACTTTGCTTTTCGGGATCAAAACGAGTTTGAGGTGCAGAACAATGCCTTTACCTATTTTTACGAACAGCTTCGGGACGGAGTGCTTGAAGAGTTGGGCATGAGTGGAGGTGAGATGTTCGCTTATCAATACACCTATGGGTCGAATCTCGATCTAAGCGACGAAGTTTGGGATCCCGATGGGAAACAGCTGTCTTTGGATCGCGATATCTATTCTAAATATGACATTGTTCTTTGTATTTCCACTTGGTCTGCGACTGCTCCGCTGACCGCAAAGTGTAAGCAGTTCAACTTTCGTGGGGCAACGATGCATGGAATGAATGATATTATTTTGAATTCGGGTCTTGCGGTGAATTATCAGGAGGTTTCTGATGACGCTGAGAAAATGCGTGCAGCGCTAACCCAGGCGGAATCGGTAGAGATCGACTTTGAACTCGAAGACGGTAAAATTCTTACCGCGTGGCTTGGCCTTGGTGGGCAGGAGGCGCAGAAGTCGCATGGTCTTTGTCGCGGAACGGATCCAGACATCGCCAATCTTCCGGCGGGTGAGGTCTATTTTGTCCCTCAAGACGCTCGCGGTAAGTTCCCGATGAAGTATGAGGACGGAACCCTTGGGGTGCTGGACGTTGTGGATCGTGATGTGGTGAAATCGACTCTTATCGAAGGAAAGCAGTCTACGATCGACGAGCACAACGCCCGGCTTGCTGATGATCCGATGACTGGAACTCTGGGCGAGCTTGGATTTGGAACTCAGGTCCTGCCGGTCTCGTATCAAGATATTCAAGATGAGAAGGTTCTAGGCACTTGTCATCTTGCGACCGGTCGTGACGACCATTTGGGTGGCGATATCATCCCTGAGATGTTCAAAAAGCACGAGAATAGCACTCATGACGATATTTTGTTCGCCCCTCACAAAACTCCGAATTTCAATGTAAAAGAAGTTCGTATGAATTGGGGGGATCGAACTGAGGTGGTGATCGAAAACTTTCGGCCTAGCACTTATGTTATGAACGCCCTTTGTGAAAAATCGTTTGGAGAATTAGTTCCAGCCTAAGTGATTTTTTTGAAATAGGATCCCAACAGTCCAATCAATTATGATTGGTCCGTTTTTGAGTCAAGTTGGGGGCTTGCATGGTTTTCTTATTTCTATAAAATACAAAAAATCAAAACGATTTCCCCAACTTGTAACGCTCTCTCTAAAAGAATCAGGAAAAACGTGAAATTGGCTCCCCAGCAGAACAAGAATTCGTCACAGTTTCGTCCGTGGCTAGAGGGGCATGGCTCGAAGTTCCTGTTATTTGCAAGACAGCAAACGCGAAGCATCGCTGATGCCGAAGATGTTTTGCAAGACGCTCTTGTGAAGTTGGCTCGAAAGGTCGAGGAGGGCTCGTTTGTGGGAGGACAGGACGCTTGGATCGCATTTATTTATACCCAGATTCGCCGGGAGGCAATTGATCTAGGGCGAAAAGATGACCGACGGAGAAAGCGCGAGGAGAATGTAGTCAAGGATGATCGCTCCCTCGGGCGTGACATCGAGATGCCTCTTTTTGAAGGTGGGGCGAGTCAGGATGAAACACGCCGCATTCTTATTGAGGGCATGAAGACCCTCCCTAAGAAATTTTCTGAGGTGATCAGCATGAAGCTGTGGGGTGAGCGGACCTTTGCCGAGATTGGCGAAGCTCTGGAGATCTCACTCAACACGGCGGCTTCAAGATATCGATACGGTATAGAGGCTCTCAGAAAACAACTCGCTACCGCACGCTTGAATGAGGATATTTAAGTAACTAATCGAAATACGTGAAAACCACTAGTTCCCCGATCAAGATAAATTTATGGCTATGGATTCCATTACCCTAGAAAACGAGCTTAAGAAATTGGTCCCTGCTTCATTGCAAGACTCTCTTCTTGATCAACTTGATGGGGCCATGGCGGCTGCGGTAGCTGAAGTGACCCCTTCCGATGAAAAGATTATTGTGGCTTCGTTGGACACTGAACTTTCGGCTCTTGAAGAAAGCCTTCGGGGACTTGTTCCTTACGGTGTTCCGAAGGATTTGATTTCCAGGCTGGATGACGCGATGGCGCGCTGGCATGAGGAGGTTCCGGTGGATGAGAAAATTGTGGCGATCAACCCGGATGTCAAAAGGCGTAGTTCATCTCGGTATGGCATTCGTTCAGTGGCAGCGGTCGCAATTCTTGGCGCAGGTGCTGCTATTCTTTCGAGTAATCTTTTTTCTGAACCCGATCGGGTTACGGAACGAATTCCGGACCTCACCAATGGACACGCTACACCGGTTGTTTTCATACCAAAGGATGCGCGTGCTTCAGTGGTTTCGGCAAAAGATCATGGAGTGGTTTGGACGAAAGGGGGGCAACCGCTTCGTTGTCTGGAGGTGCACGTAAATAATGAGCTGCAGTTCGTAAATGAGCGTGGTGAGAAGTTAATCATAGAGCAGCCTAAAAGAGAGGTGACATTTACTCCGGTGAAATTTGATTAAACAAAAGGTTTAAGCTAGGCCGCTCAATTTGTGAATGAAAGATCCTGCCATGAAAATCACGACAACCGGGTTGATTGCTCTCCTTGGTTCGCTCTTTAGCCTCTCGGCGATTGAGCGCCCGGGTGGGGACGAGAGTAATGAAGAAATACCTGTTCAGCCAGAGGGAGGCATCCTCAGAGAGGATCAAAAAGGGGGTGATGCTGATGACGGAAAGAATGCTAAAGTCGCTCCCAAACCAATGCCAGTCGAGAAGGTGGCTTATCTTGGAGTTCGTGGAGATGAATCAAGCGAAGCTCTTCGTGTGCACCTTGAGCTTGAAGGTGGACTCCTCCTCAGCACGGTGAGGCCCACCAGTCCTGCTGGTCTCGCCGGTCTCAAGGAATTGGATATCATCGTGTCTGTTGACGATAATAGACTCACCGACCAGGATTCACTCCGTAAAGTGATCACCAGCTACGACCCTGGCGACGAGGTGACTCTAAAAATAGTGCGTCGAGGAAAGACAATAGAACAAAAGATAACTCTCGGTGAAGCTCCTGCCGTTCAGAATTTACCGCTTCAAGCGATCATTCCCAATCCTGCAGCTGATATGAATCGCTTGCTCAATCAGCAACTTGAAAATGCCCTGGGTGGCCTCGGCGATGACAAATTGCAGAAGGAGATGATGAAGCAGCTTGAGAAGGCTCTTGGAAACGATGGGGCTGGCTTTAAGCAGTTCAAGTTTAACTTAGATGGAAATATGCTCGATGAGAAGGATCTAAAACTAGGCTTTCGTGGAATCGGCTCGATGAAGTTTGTTGACGAACAAGGGTCGATAGAAATGAAGATGACCAATGGTCAGCGTGAACTTTCGATCCGCGACAAAGAGGGGAAGCTTCTTTTTGAAGGGCCCTACGATAACGACATCGACAAGGCAGCGGTGCCTGAGGAATATCGCGAGCGGGTTGAGCGAATCGACAGTGGTGGCGACGAAAATGGATTCCGCCTCAGGTTTAATGGTCGAGATTTCCTCCAAGAACAGAGGAAAGGTGGGGAGGATATTCCTGAAAAAAAAGGTGAGTAATCACCCGTGGTCCTTGAAAAATTTTAGAGACTTCGGAAGGGCGAGAGTTTCAACCTAATCGATTTCCAATCGATAGCGAGGGATCGAAGAGTCGGCCTCCTTGGCGTAGCGATCGAGACCGCCGTCAACTCCGAAGGTCCCGTTGAGACCGTGGCCCCGGAACCACGCGCAGTGATCTAGAACGCTAAGCCCTTGATGGTCGATGAGAATCACTTTCTGATTATTTTTTTCCTCAGCAAACAAATTGGCTTGTAGCTCTTGGGTCATTAACTGTGCGCCTGGCAGGGTGATCGCCTCGAATTCTTCGCGAGTGCGGGTGTCCAGAAGGATGAATGATTCATTTTCATCAAGTAAGGCTTTCAATTCTGTGGGCGAAATCAGCATGCTGGCATCGTGCTTTCTACTTTCGGCTAGACATTTGAGGGCAGCGTCCAAATCGACACCATGATTTTTGCAAACCTCCTCGAGGGTTTCGTCGAGTTCGTAGGCGCAGGATTGACACCCCCCAATGTGAAAGGTGGAGAAGAGCGCTCTCCGCGCTCCCGGGTATTGGTCGAGAAGAGATTTCATAGAGAGGTCGGCGGTCATCTCAGTGGGCATAGACAAAAGATGGCAGAGAATCTGTTAAGGGAAAGAGGTGAGTTGAGACTTTCCAAGGTCCATGACTTTTGACAGATTAACTTCTGCAATCAGTCATGGGACAAGAAGACCAAGAACCTAAAATTTATCTCCTGCCGAATTTAATGACGGCGGGTAATCTTTTGTGTGGATTCTTGGCGATCTTGACAATTTTTAAAGGAATGCAGGCTGAAGACTTGCTGGGAGCGAAGGATTATTACCAAACGGCGATGCTTTATATCTTCGGATCGTGTCTGTTTGATTTGCTCGACGGTCGATTGGCTCGGCTTGGTGGGCAGGAATCCCCTTTCGGCCAGGAGTTTGATTCTCTTGCTGACATGGTGTCGTTCGGACTCGCACCCGCCATGTTAGTGTCCCGGGCAGTTCTCGCTGATTTACAGCTACCTGAGTTTTTCGATCCCAACGGAACCAAAGAACGTGGTCTGACTTGGGCGATTGCCTTTATTTACCTGCTATGTGGGGGAATCAGGCTGGCGCGATTTAATTGTCTGGCTCGAATTGGATCTACCAGCGGGGACTTTCGGGGGATTCCTATTCCAATGGCGGCGGGGTTTATTGCTTCGCTGACCTTTCTTATGATTAGCTTGGCTGAAAACGACCGGTCACTTGGGCTTTGGTCATTCGTTTTAGCCGGCATGATACTCGGGGTTTCGGTTTTGATGGTGAGTAATGTTCGCTATCCAAGTTTTAAAAAGATTGATCTCAAGACTAAAGCAAATGTCTGGACTCTTTTGGGGTTTGCCCTCCTTTTGGGGCTCATTGTGAAGTGGACCATCTACACCCCTGCCGCTATTTTCGTGGTTTATCTGGTGCTGCCACTATTCATTGGAAAGAAGACCAAGATTAAAGGTTAACTTTACAAGAGTATTAAGGTTTTATAAAAACTTAGTTGACTTAACTAGTTATTGGGAATAAATACCCCTATCTTTTGTGATTATGAGGGGTTTCTACCTTAACAAATATCTTGTTGGCATAATGGTCGCTACATTTATGTGCGGTTTGTCAATGGGGCTGACCCACAAGGTGAAGAAGGCTGAGAATCTCTATCGGATCGCGCTCAAATATGGAGTCTCAATGGATCGCCTCGCGGCCTATAATGGGATCAAAGATAAAAACAATCTTGGTGTTGGGCAGGTGCTAAAGATTCCTTCGGGCAAGGTTGCGCCTCCGGTGGTAAACGTTCGGGCAAAGCCTAAATCTCTCAGGGTCATCATTGATGCTGGCCATGGTGGCAAGGACCGCGGCGCAGTCTGGGGTGGCGTCCGAGAATCGGATCTTAACCTAAAGGTTGCTCGACGCGTTGAGGCTTCCCTGAAAAGTAGGGGATATCCGGTGACGATGATTCGCCGCAGCGATGTTTTTGTTGATCTGCGGCGGAGATCACAAATTTCGAACCGATACCGTAATTGTATTTTTATTAGTATCCACTTCAATGCCACCTCCCACACAGGAGTTAGGGGAGTGGAAACGTTTTATGTCGGAAAGCGTGGTAGATTTCTGGCCAAGACGATTCAAAGTCATTTGGTGGTCAATCTGAAGGTGCGTGACCGTGGATACAAATTCAAAAGGTTTTCGGTGCTCAATGACACCCTGTGCCCTGCTGTTTTGGTGGAGTGTGGATTTATTAGCAATTCCTACGAGCGTTCCCGTTGCAACTCATCGAGTTATCAGGCGGCGGCGGCCCGCTCAATTGTTTCGGGAGTCGAAGCCTACGATCGCGCTTACTAAAGACTTCGAGGACGAAAATTTCACGCGATCATTTTAGATTCTGTTCCGAAAAATCTGGTAATGGATCGATTTTTTTTGGACATAAAAAGTGACTTTGTCGGATTGGCTAAGTCGAACTCGCTGATAGTCTTAAGCCATGGCCAGTAGGAGAAGTCGAAAGTCAAAAGCACGAAAGGCGCAAAGTCGGAAGTCTCGCAAGAGGGGCTCGATGAAGTGGGTGTATTACACTGGAGGTGTTTTGATACTCGTGGTTTTGGTCGGGTTGGTCGTTGGTTACAACTCGGTTCGAAGCTACCTTCGAAGCGATGAATTTAGGCTTATGCTTGGAGAAGAGGTGGGGTATGAACTTAATGGCGATGCCGAGTTATCAATTTTCGAATGGGATGGTTGGAGCGTGCAGACCGATAACTTTAGCTTCAAGGAGCTGAATGGAATTCAGAATATCAATGCACGTGGAATTGATGCTCAGGTCGATATAGGAGCGATTTGGAGCGGTGTTTATCGCATTGATAATGTGCACCTTCGTGAGCTTGAATTCACTGGTGACTTTCGGGATGATCCCAACCGTGAGATTCTTATAAAGGAACGTCCAGCGAAGGAAAAAAGCTTCTGGGATCCTTTTTTACCTGATTCTCTTGAGGTGACGGAAATCGATGTCGCTTCCGTAAATGGATCAGCCAAGATGGACGACGGGGTTTGGGCATGGCAAAATGCCTCGGCTAAAATCCGGTCGGGCTTAACAAAGGATGTTTATGATGTGGCGTTTGCTGGCGGAGAAATTTCGATGCCTATTTCACTAGCTGATAAGATGACCCTGCGCACAGCCACAGGTCGGTATTCGAGAGGACGCTTTTACCTCCTAGCATCTGAATTTGAAGTGCTGGAAAATGGTTTGATGACCGCAGAAGGGGATTTTGGTATCGAAGACGGGACTTGGCAGATCCGGGGCGAGGTGACTGGTTCCCGGATCCAAGAGGTTGTTGCTGAGGATTGGAAACGGCGTTTCATGGGACCGCTCGATTTTTCCTTCGAAGTGACTGGCAAGCCAGACACTAAATCCAGATTGACCGGCCACCTCAGAATTAAGGATGGAATGCTCACGGCTCTCCCGCTGCTCGATAAGATTTCTGCCTACGCCAACACCTCCCGCTTTCGTCGCCTGTCTCTGAATGAGGCAAGTCTTGACTTTGAAAAGGTCGGGGAAAATATCAAGCTAACGAATATCATTTTGTCCAGTGAGGGATTAGTCCGGCTGGAGGGCGTGATGGAGATTGAAGGGAATGAAATTCGTAAAGGCGATTTACGTATTGGTATTACACCAGGCACTTTAGCTCATATTCCAGGTGCGGAGACCAAGGTTTTCAAGCGTGGTGATTTGGGGCTTTTGTGGACTCCGCTTAAGGTTAGCGGCACGCTTGATGCTCCTCAGGAAGATTTGAGTGACCGACTGGTTGCTGCGGCCAAGGAGAGAATGTTCGAGCTACTTCCAGACGTTGGAGAGTATGCTCTCAAGTTCACTGGCAAGCCGATTGGAGAGTCAACCAAGGCGACCCTTCAAGAAAAGGGGGTGATCCTTGGTGTCGCTCAATTAGCTTTAGATAAGGCCTCGGATTTAATCAATCCTGGTGGTGCCGGTAATCCGGGGAAAGTGATAGGGGAAGAGACTGGTGCGATCAAAAAAGGGGCTGAAGCAATCAAGAAAGGAGTTGGAACCATTTTTGATATTTTTGGACGACCAATTTCAAAGTGAGGTTAGTTTAAAGGCCTGATGAAAGTCCACTCGCTCTCGCAAGAACAAACGATTCCAGCTCCCATAGATCAGGCTTGGGAATTTTTTTCAAGCCCCCGAAATCTTGAAGCAATGACTCCTCCCGAAATGGGATTTAAGATTGTTTCGCTTCCCTCTGAGATTCTCTATGAGGGTGAAATCATTGAGTATTCAGTAAAGGTGCTGCCTGGGATTTGGATTCCGTGGGTTTCAGAAATTAAAGCTCTAAGAAAAGGAGAGAGCTTCGTTGATGACCAGATTTCTGGACCGTTCAAATTTTGGCACCATCGTCATTCGTTTGAGCAAACGGGCCGGGGGACGGTAGTGAAGGATCTCATTCACTATTCGGTGGGCTTCAGTGTTTTTGGTGAAATTGCCCGGGGTCTGGTGGTAAAAAGCCAGTTAGCAAAGATGTTTGAACATCGCCGCTTAGTTCTCGAAGAGAAGTTTGGAAAGTTCACTTCGCATCGTCAATAAACTGGGGGTCCGTGAGGGTTTGTAAAAAAGAAATGAGTGCTTTCTTTTCCTCAGCCTTCAATCGAAGCCCCAGTTTTTTGAGCGCAGGGTCGAGAGTCGGTGATTGATGGGCTGGGTTATTGTAGTGTTCAATTACCTCCGTAAGTTTCTCGAATCGTCCATCGTGCATATACGGTGAGGTGATAGCGATGTTGCGGAGACTAGGTGTTGAAAAGAGGAACTTGTCCTTCTTTTTTCCTGTAATTTGATACCTTCCAAGATCGTTCAAATCCTGGTCTGGCCTCAAACCATTATTACGGTATGCGAAGTCACTGAAATGAGGTCCGCTATGGCATTCAAAACATCCAGCACCTCCTTTTTCGTGAGAGGTAAAAAAGAGAGTGCGGCCCTTGTCTTCGAGCGGGTTAAGTTTCACTTTCTTTTCAAGGGCGCGGTCGAACTTTGAATCTCCGCTGACAATCGTAAGTAGATAGTTTTCTAGCGCTAGTGAGAGAGTCTCACTGGTGATTTTTCCGGGGCCATAGGCGCTTTTAAAATCCTCTCGATAGGACTGTCGGCGATTGAGTCGGTAGATTACCTGGTTCAGGTTGGCTGCCATTTCAAGGTGGTCTTGAATGGGTTGTAGGACCTGTTCTCGGACAGTCTTAGCGCGGCCGTCCCAGAAAAAGTGGTCCTTCCATGCGAGGTTGAAGATGGGAAGAGAATTTCGTTTTCCAAGGCGACCTTCGAAGCCACGAGACAAATCAACATCGTCGCTGAAGGCGAACTCGACAACGTGGCAGGCCGCGCACGAAACGGTGCCGTCAATCGAAAGAATGGTGTCGTGAAAAAGGCGCTCGCCTAGCGCAATTCGCTCTTTTGTTAGGATGTTGTCAGTCGGGAGAGTGGGTTTTCCGAATCTTTCTGGGTAGACTAGCAAGGTCGAGTTGGACTCTTGTGGCGGTTCCCGTTCCGCTCTTAAAAGAGAAAGTCCGATCAATAATGTTATGGTCGCAGCAACTCCCTTTCTGATCATGAATAATAAGTAGCACAGGAGGAGGGAATTGAATGAAAAAAATTCAGCAAGGTGGTGGCAGGGCGTGGGTGGTTTTCAGTCGGGATTTAGCTGCATTTCCAATCCCGCGATTTTTTTCTTTTCGACTTAGGGATGTTAGACACCATCGTGAGGCCATGAAACAGCCTATTGCTATACTTACGTCTCTGATTCTTACATCACTTCTCTATGCCCATGAAGGTCATGATCACGGAGAAGGGGTGGGATCCATCGTCACCACCGCAATTGTAACAGGTTCCGAAGGTCACGAATATGTTACGGCCCCGGGATGGGGCGTTCCTGAAAACGGGAAAAATATAGGCTCGTTACACGGTGATCTTGCTGTTGATAAATCCGGAAGCGTTTATGCTGCTACTAATGGCGAGCCGGGAATCGCGGTATTTGATTGCTTTGGTAACTTCACAAAATCACTTAAGGGTGGTCTTGCCGGAATGCACTCCCTAACCACCGTAACCGAAGGTGACCAAGAATTTATTTGGGGTTCGCAGGTCCGAAAAAATCGCGCTGTTAAATTTGATTTGGAGGGCAATATCGTGGCGACTCTCCCCAATGAGAAGACGGGGGAACTTGAAGGTGGAATGGGCGGTTTAACAGAGCTTCTAGTTGGACCGGATGGGCACATTTATTTCTTCATGGGATATGGATCCAAAAAGATTCACAAGTTGAAGCCTGATGGGACTCTCGTGACAACTTATGGGGGAAAAGGGACTGGCAAGGATCAATTCACGTCGTGCCATGGAGCGGGAATCGATCTCCGTTATGGTGAGCCTCGCATTCTTGTTTGCGATCGGGATGGACGACGCATGATCCATCTAACCATGGACCTGACTTGGATCGGAATTTATGGCGAGACTCCGATGCGTCGGCCGGCTGATGTTGACGTCCGGGGGGATTATGCGGTTGTTGCCGAGATCGAAGGCCGTGTAATTCTTATGGATAAAAGCGGCAAGGTGGTTTCAGCCCTCTTAGATAATCCCGACACGAAGCAGTGGGCCACCAATGGTGTCCCAGCTGAGCAACTTCATGATAACGCCTTCTCGGCACCCCACGGGATTAAGTGGGGACCAGCAGGTCAAATTTATGTGACCGAATACTCCAAAGTTGGTCGCTTAGTCGCTTTGTTTCCTAAAAAATAGTCCTCCCTTGAAATTATGATCGAACTTGAAGATTTTTTTGAAGACGTCATTGGTAAAACGATCAAGGGCACGGGAATGGCCGATGGAGTTTTGTCATTTCTTACGAATGTCGAGCCAGATGCCATCGCCAAGCTAAAGAATGGTGAGTTCGACGAAGTGGCCGTTCGGGCTATCGCTCCCGCGCTTGGGCTCGATGCCGATTGTTTGGTAGAGCTCGCAAATCGGGTATGGCGGCCGGAGCCGGTTGAACTCGAGGGACTCCGGCAGTCTAATACTGTGTTTGATCCAGACCCGGACGACATGATGAC
>JAQWSX010000102.1 GCA_029242935.1 Akkermansiaceae bacterium | reverse complement strand
GCAAAGCTTCTTGCCAAAAAACCTCTCAAAAACATTCGAGTTCTTCACACCATCGCCACGCACGAAGAAATCGGACGCATGGGAGCCGCTGCCATTGCCGGGGAAATGAAGCCAGATATCCTTATCGGAGCCGACGTCAATCACGACTATGACGCGGCGCCCGGCCTTTCGGCAAAGCGAATGAACAATCTCAGTATGGGAAAAGGATTCAGCCTCACCAACGGCTCCATCACTAGTGCCTATATCAACAGCATTATTGAAAAGGCCTGCCGAAAAGCAAACATCCCCTATCAGATTGACTTCGCTGGTCGCGACACAGGGACCGACGCAATGGCTGCTTCCCTTGCTGGAGTTGACAGTGCTGCCACCTCTATCGGATTCCCGATTCGCAACATGCACACAATTTCCGAAACTGGACATACTCTTGATGTCCTCGCCGCCGTTCACGGGATGGAAGCCACGCTCCGCGAGATGGACAAAATGAACCGAGGAAAAGGGCTTAACCGAAAAGATCTTCTCAACGAGCACCCCCGGCTCGACGAGGCGAAAGAGGCTTGATGTTCTGAGTCTTGGTAGTCCCATCAAAGTTCGGTTAACTCGCTTTTTTGGCCTAAAAATCAGATTCCAGCCAATCTCCTGAGTGGATGAGTTCATAGCCATCGATTCCTTTTAACCATTCATAAATCCAAACCTTCGTGGGCTTTTGGCCTAACAAAACATCGGCTTGAATTCGGTGGTACTCGCCTTTGCCCTCATCCGTCAACCCTATCCCCTCAAATCCATCTAGTTGTTTGAGCAACTCCGGCCCAATTTGGTAAACCTCGCCCTTCACTCGGGTGTCCCCTTTTAAAACCAGCCCCGGATACCAATCGATCTTTACCAGCGTTCCCGGAACTTCGGCAGATCCCATCCAGCGGGCACCCTTCATCCTCCAGTCGTCCGAAGCTCCTTTCCTAAGGGCACCATATACGAAAAGAAGATCAGTCATCACTCGATTCAAGAATCCTAGACATTTCGACCTTCAGCTCGTCTAGTCCCTCTCCCTCCATCGCCGAAATCGGAACGATTGGAACCTTAGGGAATCGATTCTTGAAGATCGCTAGATTCCCTTCGGCACCCTCAAGATCCATCTTGTTGGCTACAACCATCCACGGAAATTTCGCTAGATCTTCGTCGTAAAGTTTGATCTCGGTTCGAAGAGTTTGGATATCCTCAATCGGATCACGAAGCTCGCTCCCCGGAATATCGACCACGAAAAGCAACACCCGACAGCGGGTGATGTGGCGCAAAAACTCATGCCCAAGCCCACGGTTATCATGGGCCCCCTCGATCAACCCTGGAATATCAGCAACCGTACACCGCTTCTGACCATCGAGAGTCACAACGCCGATCTGAGGAGTTAAAGTCGTGAATGGATACGATGCAACCTTGGGCTGTTTCGCTGAAATTTTACCTAGAAGAGTAGATTTACCGGCATTCGGAAATCCCACTAACCCCACGTCGGCAATCCTCCGGAGTTCAAAATAAAAGACTCCTTGGTCTCCTTCAGTTCCAAGCTCCCGCTCCTGCGGGACCTGGTTCGTGGCACTCCGAAAATGAAAGTTTCCTCGTCCGCCCTTCCCCGGTTCAAGTAAAACAAATTCCTGTCCCTCCTCAGTGAGATCACAAACGGGAACAAGATCTACCCCTTCCTCGCTCCGTTCCATTTCGACTGCTTCCTGAACATCAAAGGCCGGACTACGGTAAACAACTGTTCCCGGAGGAACGCGCCCAATCTTGCTTTTCCCGTCTCGCCCATGTCGTTTCCAGCTTTGCCCATGAGCACCGTCTTCCGCATACAGCTTGGGGTCATAATGAAAATTACGGAGATTGTCGGTGTTTCCATCGACCACCAACTTCACTTTCCCACCATTACCGCCATCACCACCATCGGGACCTCCCCGGGGAACAAACTTTTCCTTTCGAAAACTCACCGCTCCGTGTCCGCCATCTCCGGCACGACAATGAACACGGATGTGGTCGACAAATGATTTATCTCTCTTCATGCGGTAATCTTCCCAAAGGTATTCATTAAGGAAACTTCAAGTGCGAGCGCCTCCACGACATTTGTTTCCAACAACCGTCGCAACTCCTCCATGGCCGCAACACGTCGTAATAGCACGCCTAATTCTTCATCCTCCACCGCTTTTTCCATCACTCCCGCATAATCGGGAAACTCCAAACCTTCCCCGCCAGCCTTCAATCTTAGTAAATCGCCAACCCAAGCATGGATCGTCTCGATCATCAAAGCTCGCTCTCCCAGATAATCCGCCGACGCCTGAGCAAGATACATTTTCTCACGATCGTCCATCCACTTGGAATCAACAATTTTCTGATACTTCACCTTGTCCTCCTTCAACAAAGCCGCATATCCCTTCTCGATCTCCACCTTGCGTTCACGAAGTAAATCCTCAAGACCTGCTTTGATCGCCAGCCCCGCTTCCAATTCTCCAATTCCTACACGAGTGACGCTTTCCAAAAGCGGAAGAATTCGCTGAACCTGGACCGGCTTCTCCGCTCCCGGCGTCGCCGCCAGAGAAATGTGAACGCAGCGCGACCAAATCGTAGCAAGTAATTTCTCGGGCTCGCTCGAAAGCAGGAGCAAGATACTCTCTCGCGGAGGTTCTTCCAACGTTTTCAGAAAGGCATTTGCCGCTGAGTCCCCCATCCTATCAGCATCGACAACCACTCCAATCTTCCACGTTCCCTCCGGCGACGATTGATTCATCATCTTTTCTAGCGCACGAATGTCATCTACTGCAATTTTCCGGGACTTAGACCGAGGGCGCACCACGCGGATATATTCCCCTTCTTGTTCAGCAAGTGAGGGAGCCTCAACCTCGACGGGCTCTCCCCAAAGATCATCTCCTTCATCCTGCTTACCATTCAAAAGATGCGCCATTTTTGCGGCCAAATCTTCCTTTCCCCCGCCTTTGGCACCTGTCACCAAAAAGGCATGCGCAAGCCGTCCACGTTCGTGGGCCACCGAGATGAGGTCAAATGCTTTGGCCGCCGTAAATGCCATGCCGTAAAACTACCCGTCACCCGTGCAACGAGCAAGATTATGTCGATCTCGAAATCTCGGTGCATTCTCCCCCTAATCTGTCACCCTATCGACATGTTGAGACTCGTTTCACTTCTTACCATCACTCTATTTCTTCAAGTCCAAGCCCATCGGGACCCCATCAGACTCACCCACGGCCCGATGCTTGGAAAACCAACCAGTAACTCAGTCGCCGTTTGGGGACGGACTTCGGAGCCTGGCGAGTTTACCGTCAAATTTGGAACGGATCCGTCTCAATTGACTCACTCCAGCCTCCCGGCTAAAACCAAAATCGACCGAGACAACACTGGAGTGGCTAATTTAACAAATCTCAAAGGAGATACCCGCTACCACTACCAGATCTTCGTAAAGGACAATCCGCACGGACTTCCCGGCACTTTTCTGACCCTCCCATCGGCGGAGGAAAGTCGAAATCCCGAACACAATCCCAAAGGCCTATTCAACTTCCGGTTTGAAGTCGGATCCTGCGCAAACCAAAACCCGCTTCACGGAATCGGCCACCGCTCACCAGTTTACGAAAACCTCAATCAAGACTGGGCTGACAAAACTCACTTCCATATCATGAATGGTGATTGGCTCTACGAGGAGATCCGGACATATCCGCCCGAAGCCTGGCGCCTCATTCAAGGGCAAGAAGCCCTGCCACCCACCGTGAAAACCATGCCCTCGATCGTTGGAGTGTGGGAAAACTACAAACTCTACCTTAGCCGGGGAAATGAGCTAGCCCAGTGGCATCGTAATGTTCCCAGCTACTTCACCTTCGATGATCACGAACTCGTAAACGATATATGGGGCTCAGCCGAAATTGGCAAACGCCACCGTCGAACCGTATTTCGCGATATCGGAACCCGAGCTTGGTTCGACTATCTTGGCTGGGCCAACCCCGTAGAACACCCCCGAAGAGTTCACGCTGCCCGGGGAAAAATGACTGCCGGTAGCAATCTCCTCGTCGACTCCTCAACCGATTTCACCAAGCTCCCGCTTGATAAGATGGGGACGCTTCACGTTCACTGGGAAACTCCAGAAGCAGGTGTCAACAACCTCAAGTTCGACAACGACGATGGCCATAAAAATTCTTACGTTTATCAAATCACTAAAGTCGTCGACGCTCACACCCTTGAGCTTCACATGCCGGCTAAGATCACCGATGAGGTCACCTACTCAATCGGACGCAGTTCCTATGGAAATTTCCGCGTCGCCAATTGCGAATTCTTTCTCCTCGATACCCGCGGTTCACGCGACATGCACGACGTCACAGATCGCGGTAAAGAAGGGGTGTCCATGCTTGGAAAAACCCAGCGTGAGTGGCTTCTTAAATCAATGAAGGAAAGCGATGCTGATTTCTTTTTTCTGACTTCAACGGTTCCCTTTATGATTCCCCACAGTGGCGCAGGTGGTTTTGAAGCCGCAGAAAACAAGGAAGAAGCGTGGACTGGATTTCTGAACGAACGTGAACAGCTCATCAACGAGTGGGACAAACTTGGCAAAAAAGTTTTCGTCATGACCGGTGACCTTCACAACAGCTTTGCGATCAAAATCACCGATAATGTTTGGGAGTTTTGTTGTGGCCCGCATAACAGCGTGAACCACGTTCCCAAGAACGACGAAATGGATCGCCCCGCCACCGGCATCTTCGACTGGGGGCCCCGCAAGTGCGATATCCGCTGGAGTTCATACATCCTTCCAGATCTCGAAAGACTGCAGCGACTTTACCCATACTTCTGTGTCGTCCAAGTGAACAACGTCTTCAACATGCCAAAGGAATTGGGAGGCAAGCGCTTGGTCGCCTACCCCCACCCGCAAATTATTTTCCAATATTATAATGGTCGAACCGGTGAACTCGCTTATGCCGAAGCGATCTCACTGGACCGGTAACGCCTACTCCGAAATCGCCTTGAGGCGCAGATAGGCTTTGCCATTCCCAATCGATAGCGGATGACGGTAGGTAGAAGTCACAAAACCATCTTCAGTCACTAACTCAGGAAGCACTAAAACCCCTTCATTAGTCCAACCAGAAAGATCGTCACTCACCTGTGCTACCACCCTAACCGCTCTCTCCCCGGGGGCTCGAGTCACAGTCACGGTAAGATAGCTCTCACCATCGATCTCCCTGATCTCACTTGCTAGTTCTCCAGGCAAACTAGCTAAATCTCGAGGAAGTGAGCCTAAGGCAAACTCGAAGAAATTACTCCACCCATCACCATCAGGATCGGCATTCTCACCAGAAATTGCAGGATTTAACAAATCTGCCTCCGAAAAAACGGCGGCCTGCCATGTAGCAAAATCCAACCGCCCAGCGGGAGAACCACCTTGAGAACCCGAAATCCTCCAGTTGGCGGGTTCACCATGATCGCCCCCTCGATCAATAATTTGAATAGAATATCCATCGAGGTTTGATAGATCCGGCCACGGTGAAGAATTATCATAGGAAAACTCATGAATGACAGAATCTTCCTGCCCAATCATCCGTAGTTGTTCTCCGCCGTTCGAAAGCTGGCCAGAATATTCGCCGGCTATCAGCCCGTCAAAATCTGTTCCAAAACGAACACGAAAGGCATCGATACTCTTAACTAGTAAAAGTTTCTCCCCCGGACCGAGAACACGAGTGAAGGAACCGGAAAAATCAAAAATAATACCATCGGTGAAGCGGACAGAGCTTAGATCAACGTTCTCCTGTGAGAAATTTTCTAGGCGAATAAACTCAAAGAAATCGCCGTCATCAAAACCAGCATCAACCTCGGCCTGATTGACTCCAATCGGATTGTAGAGAATCTCAGCGATGGCCAGATTCTGGGAAGTAGCCGGCACCGAATCGACCGTAAAGCTAGCTGAAGTCACCGCACTCCATTCGCCATTCTCAAAACTGCGCGCCTTCACCGTGAGTGGTTCATTCACGGTCAATGGTAGATTTCCATTGGCGGCGCGCTCACCGCTCAACCCTATGTCCAAAACCATGTCACTATTGCCTGGGGAATTGTGGAGTTCGATAACGACTATATTTGTACCGCTAGCTAGAAGAGCCGGATCGATCGGATAGGCTCGATAATCAGCCTCATTTCCATCATCCGTATCGGAAGTAGGCAAGGTGGAGTAGTCTGTTTGGGCCGGTAAATTCGAACCGCGATAAGCCTCCACTCCGTTCACAAAAATAACGATTCCCCCGTCAACTAAAAGGTTCGCCGAAAGAGACAGGTATGCCGATGGATCATCAATTTCAAAAGTTTTTCGGAAGTAGCTGGTCGATTGCCGTGGACGCAAACTATTGACCTCAGTTTCAATTTTAACTGTCACACCACCACTTGAAATCCCGCCATACCCGAGAGGCGCCGGACCACTTTCCCACTCACTATCATCGTAGCTCAGCAATCGCCACTCCGTTCCCAAATCCCCATCTGTGGCGTTGTGTTTCCAAACCGATCCTTTCTCAATCAACACCTCTTCCTGTAGCCCCCCTGTTTGTGAGATTGCATTCGGATTAGGAGCTCCCCCTAGCATCCTCGGATCCGATCCATCAGTGGTATAGTATACCTTAGTATCATCATTCGTAATAAGAAGCGGATATCCTTCGGACACCGTTCCACCAAACTGACTAAAGGCAGGAGGCGCAATTTCAGGCCATAGATTATTATCGCGGAAATCTTGACGCACTGGACCAAAAAGGTATCGACGCCGACCGATCGAAGGATTGATCCACCGAAGAACTTTACCCGTGTCAACAGCCTGATTTTCGATCAAGCGAAGT
>JAQWSX010000153.1 GCA_029242935.1 Akkermansiaceae bacterium | reverse complement strand
CGGTCGAAACGCCTTTTTAGGTTTCGAAGCCAAGTTTTAAAATCCTTCAATTGATATACATAACAAAGGACGGTCTGGGATCAATGGATTCCGGACCGTCTTTTTTGTCTTGGGCGTTGTTCTTCTGTGTTTGATTGCTTTCAGGGGAGAGGATTTGGAAGGCTTTGTAGAAGACGATGGCTTAAGATGGGGAGAAGCAATTCCAAAATACCGCTACGACATCGACCGAATTATCTTGTTAAGGGAGCCCTATTAGCTTATCGATAACTCCCTGATGAAGAGAAGCTTGTCAAAAACCTGGACGACCTTGAGCTGCTTCGTGGCGTCCGGTTCCAGCCTCTTGGCTGCGGATCAAGCTGCTGACACAACTTCGGTCCCCGAGCCCTCGGCTATCTTGATCGGTGGGTTATGTGGTATTTTTTTTCTTCTTTGGCGTCGCAAGTGAGGAGTTGGCCCGCTGGCGGAACTTTCGTTTCTTACTTGCATATCTAGGTAAACCCTGAGATTCCGCGCATCTCCCCAAGCGCCTGCTGCCTTTGTGCCGAACGCTAATTGATACGCCATGGATACCCCTATGTTTGCCGATCTCGGCCTCCCCGATGTTCTCCTTTCTGCTGTGCTCGACATGGGGTTTGAGAGTCCTTCGCCCATTCAAGCGAAGACTATTCCGCTCGCTCTGGAAGGAAAGGATCTCATCGGGCTTTCTGAAACCGGTTCCGGGAAAACGGCGGCCTTCGCGCTACCGACTCTTGCCGGAATTGATGCGCATCTTGCCGAGCCTCAGGCTTTGATCGTCTGCCCTACTCGTGAGCTCGCAGTGCAGGTCTGCGAAGAGGTATTTCGCCTCGGTTGCAAAATCAAAGGGTTGCGGGCTCTCCCGGTTTACGGTGGTGCGCCAATTGATCGTCAGCTAAAGGGACTCCGCAAAGGAGCGCACATCGTGGTGGGAACACCGGGCCGTTTGCTCGACCACCTAAAGCGTCGTAGCTTTGCCCCGCGAAATATCAAGACGGTGATTCTTGACGAGGCAGACCGCATGCTGGACATGGGTTTCCAAGAGGAGATGGAAGAGTTACTGGCAGCGCTGCCTAAGGAGCGCCAAACGATGTTTTTTTCCGCGACGATGAATCGCCGAGTGAGCCGTTTGATTGACAATTTTGGGAAGAATCCTGAGACCATCGAAATCGAGCGCAAGTCGCTTACGGTCGATGCCATCGACCAGTCGTGCTATGAGGTTCGGCAGCGGTCAAAAGTGGAAGTGCTTTCCCGCTTGCTCGACATTGATCCTCCCCGGCTTGCGCTGGTTTTTTGTAATACCAAGCGGTTGGTTGATGAGGTCACCGAGGGTTTGTTGGCGAGGGGCTATGCCGCTGACCGTTTGCATGGCGACATGACTCAACAGATGCGGGAGCGGGTTCTGGCGAGGTTTCGCGAGAGTACAATTGAGATTCTGATCGCGACCGATGTGGCGGCGCGTGGTTTGGATGTGGACGACATTGATTTGGTGGTGAATTACGAAATTCCTCACGATCCCGAAGATTACGTTCATCGGATTGGCCGGACGGGACGGGCCGGACGCTCGGGCCGGGCCGTCAGTTTTGTTTTTGGTCGAGATATCTATCGTCTCCAGACAATCGAGAAATACACCCGCCAAAGTATTCGGCGGGAAAGAGTGCCCAGTCAGGAGCAAGTCGAAGGTAAACGTGCGGACAAACTCTTCCAGACGATCCAAGAGCGACTGGAGAGTGGAAAGCTTGGGGATTATCAAAGTTACCTCGATCGGCTGTTAGAGCAGGGACACACCGCGACCGATATTGCCAATGCGGCCTTTACCTTGTTGCGTGAATCAACAACGCGGGAAGGTGAGTTCATTGCCGAAGACAAGCAGAAAGAAGCCTTTGCCAATGAGAAACAGCGTTCGAGTTGGCGCGATGAAAAGCGTGATCGTAAGGAGCGTCCCGAACGTGATCGCAAATCGAGGCCGGAGCGAAATAATTCAAAGGGAATGGCCTGTTTGTTCATGAACATTGGCAAAGCCCAGCACATTAAGCCTGGGGATATCGCTGGAATGATCTACCGCGAATGCGAGGTGCCGGATGGTTCGCTGGGCAAAATCACCATTTTCCCGAAGCATACCCTGGTCGATGTAAGCGAAGAGGTCTCGGGGGATGTCATTAATGGGCTCAAGAACGCGAAGCTTCGCGGGAGATCCTTCAAGGTGGATCGCGACCGACGGGGGTGAGAACCCGCTTTGGGCTTGCTGAAAAGCCAGAGAATGTCGTTAATCAACTTGCAATGAGTGATTCGAAGCAAGCCTCCGGAGAATCTGTTCGAGAGCGGATCACGCTGTCGGGCATCAAGGATCTTTCTGTGCCTGTGCGGGCAATGGGTTTCGGAGCTCTTGGAGTTCTGGTCCTGATCTATTTTATCTACCCCGCTTATCCATCCTTCGTTCACAAAACTCTAGCGACGTGGACCTGGGGGGCATGTAATCCAATTAGTAATTTTTTACATGGTCGATTTGTGCCGGTGGCATTCGGGGTGATGATTTGGATGGCCTATCAGAAGACCCGAAAAACGGGGGCAAAGCCCTCCTATGTGGGTCTTCCCATTCTCTTACTCGGACTATTTTTTTTCCTGATATCGATGCGGACGATTCAACCACGATTGGCATTAATTGGTGCTCCGTTTGTGGTGATTGGATTCACCTATTACCTCTTCGGATTTCAGATCGCGAAGCATATCATTTTTCCGTCATTCTTTTTATGGTTTTCGGTTCCGGTCCCGGGACTCGAAGCGATCCTGACGGGGAACCTGCAGGTTTTGATTACGAAGGCCTGTTATCAGACCGGCATCTTCTTTGGGATGGATCTCGTCAATACTGGAGCTGATATTTATATTGGTGGAAGTAGCGTTAAAGTCGCCGAGGGCTGTAGTGGAATCCGCTCGCTGATGGCCTTAACCATGATCGCCGCTGTCTATGCTAACTACACCCAAAAACCTCTTTGGAAAAAAGCCTTTCTATTTGCCCTTGCTCTTCCTTTGGCGATTGCTGGCAATTTTCTGCGGATCTTTACGATTCTGGTTTTGGCGCAGTTTGGCTATGCTGATTTTGGGACGGGAACCTGGCATGACTGGGCGGGGCTGCTGATCTTCTTTCCCATTGCTCTCTCAGGTCTCTACTTGGCAGACTACCTCCTCAATTTTAAAGAGAAGCGATCTAAGCGAGTTAAGAGAACTGTGAAAAAGTCACACAAGGGAGTTAAGGAGAAAGCAACATTATGAAGAAGCGCCTCGTTATTCTGAGTTTGATTGTGGCGGTATTTGCCGGAATCGTGCTGGTATTTCCTGAAAGTCCGGGAATGAAGCCCTCCCGTCTCACCAAAAGTCTTCCCGCGACCGTGGGAAGTTGGACCGGCAAACCCGAGGAGCCTGGTGCGGCCGAAAAGGAGAAGCTTGCCAAAGATACTGAATTTGAGCGAATGCGGTATGAGGATGAAGCTGGGCAACTGCCATCGGTTCAGACTTCCATTGTTTTTTCCGGAAGAAATCTGAGTCAGAGTATCCACCAACCGGAAGTATGTCTCGATGCCCAAGGTTGGGAATTCATGGCGCAAAAGCGTCATGCGTGGAGGGGGCTTCTTCCCGGGGATGAGGTTTTACCGGTAAAGGAAATCTTGTGTCGGCGCGTGCTGTTTCGAAAAAACGAAGAGGGTGACTATGAGGACATTCTTCTTCCGAATGGAGAGAAGGCCTATATCTGGCGGGTTTTTTACTACACTTTCTTCGGGCACCAAAAAATTGTTTCGGGTCATTACGAGCGCACTGCTGAGGATATCAAGGATCGGCTTCTTAAGGGGTATGATCAGCGATGGGCCTACGCCACATTTTCTTCTTTTGTGACCCAGAAACATCGCGATCAGGGTTTGCGATTTGAATCGGGAGCCGGGCTCGATGAAAAGCAAACGGAAGCCCACATCCAGTCCTTTCTTAAGCTGCTCCTTCCAATCGTGGTTTCCGACCCGGGCGAGGGATATGATGAGTCGCTGGCCAACGGAAAAAATATCGGGTCATGAACGTAAGGGGGGCAAAGCAGCACTTTTCGATTCAGGCTCTGCAGATTTGCGATGCCTTTCTGATCTGGCTGGGATTTGTGATCGCTTCGTATGTGCATGGACCGATCAGAGAATTCCTTGGAATGCCTTCAATTGGAGAGGACGGGTTTAAGGGGACGGTCTGGATCATCTTTATCGTGGTGCCTCTGACACCGCTCGTGCTGGAGCGTTTCGGATTTTACGATCGATTGCTTTCAAGGCAGAGATTCCAAAGTAGCAGCATTCTTTTACGGGCGATGTTGGCCGTGGTTTTGATCATCACGCTCATCGCGGTTTTTGGAAAATACTCTGAGACCAAGCGACTCGTTCTTGGCTTCGGTCTTCTCTTTAGCTCGGGGTTTTTATGGGTTCGTAGTCGTTTAACTACCAAGTTCCTTAGGTCAAGAGCGGCTACGGAAGGCTATCTTGAGCGAGTTGTTCTTGCGGGGACGCCCGGGGAAACAGGGTTATTTCTTGAGGATCTTGAGTCCGAGGTTTTGGAGACTTGGAAGATTGTGGCGCACTTCGATCTCGAAACCAAAACGGTCGAGGAATTGGACGAGTTGATTAAACATGAATCAATTCAGCGGGTGGTTTTTCTGACCGGGCATGCCGAATTTGCCCGTGTCGCACGGGCTGTTGAGACCTGTGAGTTGCAGGGAGTGGAGGCCTGGATTGGGGCAACGTTCTTGAGGGCCCAAGTTGCCCGGCCCAGTTTCGATGCGGTGGGTGGGCGGCCAATGCTGGTTTTCCGTTCTACTCCTGAATTATCGTGGCAGCTTTTTGCCAAGAAGCTTGTTGATGTGATCGGGGCGCTCGTGATTGTCATGTTGACCTTTCCACTTTGGCTTGCGGCAATGATTGGAATCAAGCTGGCTAGTCCGAGTGCTCCGGTAATTTTCACCCAGCAGCGGGCCGGACTTTATGGGAAATCCTTTCTGATCTACAAATTCCGCACAATGGTGCCAGATGCGGACCAAATGTTGGAAAAGATCAAGCAGGACCATGGAAACGAGGTGGATGGCCCGGCTTTCAAGTTGGCTTCCGACCCGAGGATCTTTCCTTTTGGGAGATTCTTGCGCAAATACAGCATCGATGAGTTGCCCCAGATGATTAATGTGCTGAAAGGAGAGATGAGTTTGGTTGGCCCCCGTCCTCTGCCTCTTCATGAGATTGAGGCGATCGAACAATCATCGCATCGGCGGCGCTTGAGTATGAAACCTGGTGTGACCTGCCTTTGGCAAATCAGTGGGCGAAGTGACATCACCGACTTTGACGAGTGGGTGAAACTTGACGTTGCGTATATCGATCGTTGGTCTCTGTGGGAGGATTTTCGAATTTTGATTAAGACCGTTCCTGCGGTTTTGTTTAGCAAAGGAGCAAAATGAATAAATTATCTAACTTGGCTCTCGGGTTGTGCGCCGTATTTTTTGCCATTATTGCCGCCACTGGAATTGACTTAATTACGAGTCGCATCGGGGTCGGACTGGCTGGCTTAGGCGTCAC
>JAQWSX010000089.1 GCA_029242935.1 Akkermansiaceae bacterium | reverse complement strand
GAACGTGAGAGAAACAGGGCAACCCATTTTGGCTAAATAAATAGCCTCGGGCCATCCCTCGGGCAGATCTGGATGCTCTGAATGATAAATCCACCCCGGTTCGGTGACCTCATGATTGTCGATTACAGATTCGGGCTCGGGCGGGAAATACGGCGCAGCTGCGGCAAGAAGGTTTTTGTAGTCTGGCACCACGCCCCCAAGATTGATCTCGTAGTAATAAACTCCCGAACTCTCCCAGTCCTCATGCAGGGAAAGAAAAAGCTGCGGGATTTCCTGCTTTTTCAACCACGCAATATGCGAGGACACTTCCTCGCTTTCAGTGAGACAATAATCACGATTCAGATCAATCCCCTCCAAATTTTTCCGTGTGCTAGCCTCAAGACCAGTGGGATTGAGAGCAGGACAAATCAACCAATGGAAACGATCATCAAAAAAATTCTCATTTAGTAAACCAAACAGAGCCTGCGGGCCCGAAGGCTCGTCCCCGTGTATCCCCGATGAAAGATAGATGCACGGCTGAGACCGATCACCTTTTGAAAAGGCTAGTAAAGGAAAACCCCCAACCTCGCCAAACGCCTCGCTTTCAAAGCCCCGTGAAGCCGACGCGTGCGACCAGTCACGGAGAAAAGAATGCCAGTCCATTATTTTTTAACGGGCATAAAGGGCCACTTTGGAGTGCCTCTTGGCTCGGGAGCGGTTGGAGTCTTAGCCAAACCAAAATCGTCGGCCTTTAGACCACGCTCTTTCCAGATCCCAGCACTCTTACCACTCCAAAAGCCATAAAAGCTCGGGTAAAACGCATCAACAAAATCTACGTTTGCCTTTTCAGGAACCTTGAGATCGAGAAGATGAAAGCTGGCATTTACGATCAAACGACGAAGGTCTTCACTCAGAAAGTCCACGGAAGCCCCCATTGTGGTGCAGAGCGAGCGACCAGTTACTTTAGCATCAGGCGATTCGTATGTGTGCAACCAAGCAAGTGGCATCATAGGGCTATTTTTAGGCCCCTCAATCGGTTTAGAAGCAGGATCCAGCGTCTGAGTCACCGCGCCACGAAGCAACACCGTGTCTTTGTCTGTGAGATGCCGAACTCCGTAAACATCACTAGGGCCAAAGACATCTTTCACCGAGTTAAGAACCGGATGCTCATCACAACCTTCCGCAATCACTCCCCGAGCTCCCTGAGTCTTATGACCGCCATGATGATTCACCCAGCGCTCTCCAAGAACCTTCAAACCCCACTCACCTGCACCGATGTTGCCCATTTTACCTCCACCCTTAAAAGCGTGAGTTGCGGTGCGAAAACCTATCACCGGCTTCCCAGCATTCAAGAATCCACCCAGATGCTTGATCGTCTCGGGCGTGTAAGCCCTCATTCGGGTCCCAATGATCATGAGGTCCGCTGAATCGAGCTTCTCCCAACCCGTTACGCCCTGGATGTTGTTCGGGTCGATATACGTGCCATCGGCACTCCACGAGAAAAGCACCGTAGTATCAAAGCCGTGCCGCTCAGAAAGAATTTTTGCTAACATCGGGGCACTCTCCTCAGAGCGATACTCTTCGTCCCCGGACACTAAAACGATATGCTTTCCCTTCCCCGGCCCCTCCTTACCTTTGAAGCTGAGCCATTTTTCCTGAGCTAATCCTGTCATCGAGGTGAGACAGAGCAACGCGAGTCCAAGTCTTTGTTTCATCTCCATCACTAATAAAGGGATTCGGCGGCGTGAAAAGAACGAAAGCCCCAACCATCACCCAATCAGCTATCACTCCTTAATCAAAAGACTTTTTGAATCACGAATTATTGAAGTATCCTACTCCCATGAGACCAACCGTAATTTTGGCGCTAACAGCCTCCATGCTATCCGCGGAAAACACCTTTCCGATGAAATTCCATAAGGCGCCGAAGCCCTTGGTCAAAAACGCGGTGGTGGAAAATTGGCCGCGCTTTTTTGGCCCACGAGATAATTGCACTACGAAAGAGGGACCGTTATTGGATAAATTCCCAGAAGCTGGGCTCACGAAGATCTTTGAATTGGCCCGGGGTGAATCCTACAGCTCCCCAATCATCGTTGATGGACAGCTCTTGCACTTTCACGCTATCGACTCAAAAGAAACCCTCGACTGTCACCACGCCGAAACCGGGAAGCGGCTATGGACTTTTCAATATCCCATCGATTATCGGGATCGCTACGGATTCTCAAATGGCCCGCGCTCCAGCCCGGTAGTCCATCAAGAACGAGTCTATTTAATCGGTGTCACCGCCCAGCTCCACTGCCTCGATCTGAAAACCGGCAAAGTTGTGTGGAAGCGCAATCTTCAGGAAGAATTTAAGATTCCGCAGTATTTCTTCGGATACGGGCCGAACCCCATGGTTCATGGCACTAACCTTATTTTAAACATTGGAGGAAAAGAGAACAAAACCAGTGGAACTTGCGTGGCAGCTCTAAATCTTGACGACGGAAAAACAGTCTGGACCCACGAGGACAGTTGGGGAGCATCTTATGCTTCCCCGATTATTACAAAAATCCACGATCGGGATGTTGCCCTAGTGCTCGCTGCCGGAGAATCCAGGCCTGCCCACGGAGGGCTCCTAGTATTAGATCCACAATCCGGGAAGCTTCTTTCGCGCTTTCCATGGCGCGCTGACATCTATGAATCAGTTCTTGCTTCAACCCCGCTGTCTATTTCTCACAATCAGATTTTCATCTCAGATTGCTATGAGTTAGGGGGGGTTCTTCTTAATTTTTCCAAAGACTTTACCATCCAACCAGTTTGGAAGAAGCGCTTCTTTGGAATGCATATGATGACCCCTCAAAAAATCGGGAACTATCTCTATGGTTTTGCTGGAAGAAATATTCCTGACACCCAGCTAAAGTGCCTCGATCTGAAGAATGGAGAAATATTAATTGAGGACGATGTAAGGTGGAAAGAAGGTCAGCGCGTTACGGGGTTATTCCGGGGATCCTTCCTTCAAAGTAAGGATCGTACTTTCTCTTTAGGCGAAGATGGGAGCTTTGTTGAACTCAAGATGACCCCAGAGAAAATTGAAATCGTCCAAAGAACCCGGTTGTTTTTCGCAAAAGATTCGTGGACCCCCCCTGTTCTAAGCAATGGCCTTTTGTATGCTGTTCAAAACCTGAAAGGATTCGATGGCACTCCATCGCGCCTGATTTGCTACGACTTTCGGGGGAAATAAGAGGGGGAATTCGATATATTTCTTCTAACAAAAACTTTATCATTTTTATTTGACACAATCTCGATGTGGATCACGCTTTAATAATGGCAAAGGCAAAAAGAAAGGTAAAACGTTATAGTGCGTCCGAGAAAAAAGAGATCCTCAATTTCATCACTAAAAAAGGTAGAGGTGGACAAACTAAGGCAGTCGCCAAATTTGGGGTTACAGCCGCGACCATTTCTTCATGGAGGCTCAAAGACGGGGGCTCGGGAGTAAAAGCAGCAAAAGGCGCATCCAAAGAACTGCGTGCAGTGGAGGAGCTTGCAAGCCTGATAAAAGAAATCTCAACGGTCGAAGCTCGTCTTGAAAAGCTGAAAAAAGCTTACCAGAAAGCCAAAGCTAGACTCTAGCAATCACTTGGGAGATTTGGTCTAACCGTCTTCTTTTGGCCAAATTTACGAGGGCTTTCCTTTTTGAAAACTGCGCCATGTTTTCAGCGAAAACTGTGAGTTCTCATTAAGCTCAAATGAGCGAGTCTAGTTCGACAACAGAGTTTAGCCCCCGAGGTAACTCATTTCGGCTTTCGGCCTTTCGACTTCTCCACGCTCTTCGGAGTAACGATTCTTCCGGCTTTTCCACAAACCACGGACGAAATCAGCCACATCTTCATCCGAAGTCGCCGTGCGAAGGCAGCCTCTGAGATCTGCACCCTGACTCGCAAACAGGCAAGTGAAAGCCTTCCCCTCCGCTGAGACCCGCAAACGCGAGCAATCCCCACAGAACGGCTGGCTTACCGAAGCAATCGTCCCAAACTCTCCTGCACCATCAAGAAAGCGCCATCGCCTTGCGACTTCACCAGGATAGGCGGCTGGAATCTCTTCCACCGGATATTGCTCACTTACAATTTCCAAAATTTCTTTGGCGGTGACTACTTCCCGCGTATCCCAACCATTTGTCTCCCCCACATCCATGAATTCGATAAATCGGAGAATTACACCAGCATCATGGCTCCAGCGGATCATTGGAACAATCTCCTGCTCATTGACTCCACGTTGAACCACCATGTTAACCTTCACCGGAAGGCCGTATTCCTGAGCCGATCGAATGCCTAATAAGACTCGGTCAACTTTGGCTCCTACACCATTCATTTTGGCGAAGGTCTCCTCATCCAGAGCATCAAGACTAACAGTCACTCGGTCTAGACCTGCTGCAACTAGGCTTTTAGCATGATGGTTCAGCAAAATACCATTTGTGGTCATGGCCAAATCCTCAACCCCCGGGACTGCAGCGATCATTGCAACTAGATCCTCTACTCCCCGGCGCAAAAGGGGCTCCCCACCTGTCAATCGAACCTTACTCACGCCTAATTCAACTCCAACCCTTACTGTTCTAACCAGCTCATCAAAGTTCAAAATCTCATCACGTGGCAGAAACTGATAACCAGGCCCAAAAACTTCCATTGGCATACAATAACGACACCGGAAATTGCAACGGTCAGTCAAAGATAGCCTCAAATCACGCAAGGGCCTCTGCAGTTGATCAAGCACGCGTGACTCTCTCTCGTCTTCCTGAAATTGCGAGTGCAATTCTTCTTTTAGGCGGACTCAGGCCGGCCCAAGCGTTCCTCGGCCCAGTCTTCGGGCTCCCTCAAAACACGCTTACAGATTCTCTCTAGGCATTGCTCCCAAACCTCTTCTCCCTCAAGAATACTAACTTCTATTCGTAGATAATAAATCGGAACATCGATTTTGTGTGGTTTTGGAAATCGCACAGCATCTTTTTCGGTCGTTACGATCATGTCCACTCCACGGTTGATACATCGATCCATGAACGGCTCGATCTCTTTAGAAGTAAAAGCGTGATGGTCGGAAAAAGTCGTATGAAACATCACCTTTCCACCCAGCTGCTTCAGCAGACGATCGAAGCTTTCGGGCTGTGCGATGCCCGAAATCGCACCGATATACTTTCCCTCCAAAGCGTCCAATGAAAGCACCTCATCATTGAAAACCCCCTGAAGATGCTTGGGCCCGTGCGTGCATTGTAAAATCTCTGCCTCTTGATTGTATTTTCGAATCCGCTTGATCAACTCGTCCTGCGGCTTTCCGTCACATTTTGTGATGAAAATATAATCCGCCCGGCAAAGATTGGGCGGAGGCTCCCGCATCGTTCCTCGGGGTAAGATAAACCCATTTCCAAACGGAGCGTTCTGGTCCACGAGAACCACATCAAGTGAATGCTCGAGATCAAGATATTGTAAACCATCATCAAGCAATAAAGTATCCACTCCCAATTCCTTCACTGCAAACCGACCACCTCGAACTCGATCCCGATCGACCACTACGGAGACTCCAGAGAGGTTTGTCGCCAACATAAACGGTTCATCACCCGCATACTTCGCCCCAAGAAGAACTTCCCGACCGTCGCTCACAATTTTAGGCGGACTAGTCACAATTTCCCTCGTTTCAGGATTAGTCCACTGCTGCCTTTCTTTGAGTTCGGAGCTCTTATATCCACGACTCAATATCGCAACTTTTCTTCCCCTCGCCGTGAGCTCCCTCGCAAATCTTTCCACTACTGGAGTTTTTCCGGTTCCGCCCACCGTTATATTCCCGATACTCACCACCATCGTGCCGAGACTCGATCGGTTCTTCCACCCGCTGCGAAAAAGGCGGAGTCGCAAATTGACCCCAAAACGATAAACCCAAGAAAGCCCGCGGAGAACAATCCGCATTAGAGAGGGGCCAAGCCCTCGAGCCCGACCAAAAATGACATCAGTGGCCCACTTCTCGAGCTCATTATTATCACCCGCCATCGGGGGAGGTTTATAGTCGTAATTCCTCCGACTTGCCACCTTCTTTATGAATAAGAGCTATCCATCACGGCGCTTAATCTCGCTGAGAAAGAGAAACTTCATGAGCAATTAACTACTGAATGCTAAAAATAATGCATTTCTTCATAGCATTACCTAAAAAATAAGGCATCCTTGAATAATCAATCTCTAACCCACGTTAAACGAACCAAATGAAAACATACCAAACACTTGTGGTCGCACTTACTGCCGGGACCCTTACTCTTGTCTCCTGCTCGCCCCTTCAACAACAGTATGGTCTCGGTGGAGCCGCGGCAGGTGCAGCATTATCAACCGTTACTGGTGGTAACAGGACTGATATTGCCCGATCGGCAGCACTTGGTGGGGCAGCAGGGACAGGCTACGCGATCTATCGGGAGCGCCAAAATCAAAGTAATGGGACCTATCCCAACGGAAGTTACACTGTTGCCCCCCCTACAACGGCTCCAGCTCTTACAACGGCCCCAGCTCCTACAACAGCCCCAGCTCCTACAACAGCCCCAGCTCCTACAACAGCCCCAGCTCCTACAACAGCCCCAGCTCCTACAACAGCCCCAGCTCCTACAACAGCTCCAGCTCCTACAACAGCTCCAGCTCCCACAACAGCTCCAGCCCCAATAAATAGAAATTACCCTACTGCCCAGCCGACCGGAACTCCGGGTGTTGTTATCAGCCCTCACAAGCCTTATAACAAGATCCGCACCACTGGTTTAAAACCTGGACAGCTTGCAACTGATCCAACTACCAAAAAAATCTTCGTCGTTCCCAATTAATAGGAAAGATCCCAATCAAAAATAAAAAGCTGCTTCAGAAAAATCTGAAGCAGCTTTTTTATCGGTATACCCCGATTACTAGATTTTTTTCAGCACACCATTCGAATCTCCAAAGCTCTTGGCGTTGGAACCAAATTCGTTGAGCATCCGGACGTAGAGGTTAGACAAAGGAACTTCCTCACCCAGATCAACGTGGCGGCCGGTCTCAAAAGCACCCCCTCCATTTCCAGCTAAGATGACCGGAAGGTCGCTATGGCTATGACGGTCGCCATCGGCAATTCCGCTCCCATAAACAACCATGGAATTATGAAGCAACGACTTCCCGTCAACATCTTCAGTCGCCTTCATTTTTTGCATAAAGTAGGCTAATTGCTCAATGTAAAACTGATCGATCTTTTGGATCTTATCCAAATTCTCCTGACGGCGCTTGTGGTGGGAAATATTGTGGTGACCTTCAGATACGCCGATTTCCTTAAACGAACGGTTACTGCCATCGTGAGCTAAGAGAAAGGTCGAAATCCGCGTGCTATCAGTCTGGAAAGCTAGAACCATCATATCCATAAGGAGGCGCATATGATCCTTATAATTTTTCGGCTGCCCCTCGGGCGCGCTCACGCCCGGATCAAGTGATCTTCCCAACGATTCACTCTTCTCGATCTGGCGCTCAATTTCTCGCACTCCGGTGAGGTATTCTTCAAGCTTGTGCTGATCGTTCCGACCCAGATGCTTGTGCATTGTTTTAGCATCATCTGAGATAAAATCTAAAATGGACTTCTGGGTCGCACGACGCTGGGCGAGTCCCCTTGCCCGCTCTTCTGTCGAACCTGCTCCAAAGAGACGCTCAAACACGAGCCGTGGATTAGCCTCCGGCGTGTTAGGCTGATTTTCTGATCTCCACGAAAGGTTAAATTGGTATGCGCAAGAGTAGCCTGAGTCGCAGCGTCCGGACTTCCTGACCCCATCACAGGTCAACTCGAGCGAAGACAGACGAGTCTTGTCACGGACGAGTTGCGCCGCAATTTGATCAACTGAGGTACCAACCTTGATGTCAGAACCTGATGTCTTTTTGGCACGCTGACCTGTAAGAAAAGTAGCACTACTCCGAGCGTGATCCCCTGCGCCATCCTTACCCGGGGTAGCATTTTCGTGAGATAAGCCGGAGTAGATCTGCATATCCCCTTTCAGCCCCTCAAGCGCCTTCATACTTTTACCAAGCTCATAGTTACTACCCTTCCCCTTCGGCTTCCAATGCTCAAGATTCACCCCATTCGGAATATAAAGGTAGGCCATGCGGAGCGGACTGCCATTCGCAGTCGAAGCAACCCCCTTTGTTGTAGCCGCCATGAGCGGAGTCACCGACTCCAAAGCAGGCAGTCCAACCGCTGCTCCAAGCCCTCGAAGAAACTTTCGACGGTCCAATTCTGTCCTATGCATACCCTCATTATACGTTTTTTGATGCATTTATCTCGCAGAATCTTCTCAAAATTTCTCGCCCCCGGTTCTCAGAGCGTAAGTTCCTCAGAAAAGCCCTAAATTCGCCTCTACATCACAGTTGCTGATCGGCAAGCGCCCCTAGCAATAAAACCGCCTCAGAGCAGATCCAGAAAGAGCTCATAAACTTTTGACGATTCCTATCCTAAGTAGGGAAAAAAGACCTCCTACCTTTAAGCGTTGGAAGGCCCATCAGCCCATTCGCTTTTGATTGATTATGGTTTCACTAATGCCGTTTCTACCTAAACTCCCGCCATGCCCACCGCAGCTGACCTTGATGCCGCCATTCGCGATGTTCCCGACTTTCCGAAGCCTGGGATCCTCTTCAAAGATATCACTCCGATTCTAGGAGATCCGGAACTCTTCAGGGCTTCGCTTGAACTGTTGGCGGAAACCGCCGGAGACAACAAGATCGATAAAGTTGTCGGGATTGACGCTCGGGGATTTATTTTTGCGGCCGGAGTCGCTCATATTTTAGGAGCCGGATTTGTTCCCGTTCGAAAAAAAGGCAAACTTCCGTGGACGACCCATCAAATGGCCTACAGTCTCGAATACGGGGAAGATATCGTCGAAATCCATGCCGACGCCGTAAAACCAGGCGAAAAAATTCTTTTGATCGATGACCTTCTCGCAACCGGCGGTACTGCCGCGGCCTCAATCAAACTTCTCAAAGCACTTGATGCCGAAATCGTCGGGATATCATTCCTGATTGAACTGGCCGCGTTGAATGGCCGTAACGTTCTCGGACATTCAAGCATTCAATCACTCCTTTGCTACTAACTCATGACCTTTAAAAAATACGCCGATACTCTTTTGCGCTACCCGGATCTAGGGTTCAGCCTTGATCTTTCCCGAATGAATATCCCGGAGAGTTTCGAGAGTAGTATGCAGCCCCAAATTCAGAAGGCGTTCGCCGATCTCAAAGCTCTTGAGGCAGGTGAAATAGCGAACTCCGATGAAGGTCGTATGGTCGGGCACTATTGGCTCAGAGATCCTGACCTCGCCCCGAACGATGAGATTCGCAGCCAAATCACCGAGCCGATCAAGGCCATCAAGGGATTTGCCGGGATGATTCCGACCGGGGAAATCGCACCTCCTTCCGGCGGAGTCTTCAAGAACATCCTCATTATCGGAATTGGAGGCTCTGCCCTCGGCCCCCAGCTCATCGACGATGCCCTCGGTCAGCTTGATGAAATCCGTCCCTTCTTTTTCGACAACACCGATCCCGATGGAATAGACCGCGACCTCAAAGAAATTGGCCGCGACTTGAACAAGACACTGGCCATTGTGATTTCAAAATCCGGCGGCACGCCCGAAACCCGCAACGGAATGCTTGAAGCGAAGCACGCTTACGAGGAGGCCGGGCTCGATTTTGCCAAGCATACTATCGCGGTCACTGGCGAAGGATCCAAGTTGGATCAATTCGCACGCGAGGAAGGATTCATCACCACCTTCCCCATGGAAGACTGGGTCGGCGGCCGGACTTCGATTCTTTCGACGGTGGGCTTAGTCCCAATGGCGATTCAAGATATTGACTTCGAGGAAATGCTCGCCGGAGCAAAGGAGATGGACAAATTAACCCGCTCGACCGACGTGAAAAGCAATGCCGCGATGCGACTAGCCCTGGCTTGGCATCACGAAGGAAACGGAAAGGGCGAACGGGACATGGTCGTGCTTCCCTACAAGGATTCACTTGTTCTTTTCTCCAAGTATCTCCAGCAGTTGATTATGGAATCCCTTGGCAAAGCGGACGATCTTGCGGGGAACTCCGTAAACCAAGGAATTGCGGTTTACGGCAATAAGGGATCGACCGATCAGCACGCTTACGTGCAGCAGCTTCGCGACGGACTTCACAACTTTTTTGCAACCTTCATCGAGGTGCGTAAGGGACGCTCGGGTCCTTCCATCACGATCGAAGGCGAGAACACCTCGGCTGATTACCTACAGGGTTTCCTCAGGGGTACCCGACGCGCCCTATACGAAAACGGCCGTCACTCGGTGTTGATTTCAATCGAAGAGGTGACACCCCGAACCCTCGGCCACCTCATCGCCCTCTTTGAGCGGACTGTAACTTTTTATGCCTCTCTGGTAAACATCAACGCTTACCACCAACCGGGTGTCGAAGCCGGTAAAGCCGCGGCAACCGAGTTCCTCGACATGCTCAATGAAGTCCGTGGGCACCTGACTGCCGACCGAAAAAGCGCAGAAGATGTCGCCACCGCAATCAGCTGCGATCCAGAAGAGGTTTTCCACGCCTTGGTTCATCTTGCATCTAATGGAGAAGCAACTCATTCGCGGGGAGAAAACCCCATAGACGACCGATTTTTTCTCTAGGCCGTAAAAAGATCATGCTTCTCGCATTTTCCCAAGCGATCAAGTCAACTCGTGACCATCCTTCTTTGGGATGAATCTCTGTCCAAAACTCCATTCTAGTTAATTGGAGGTTTTCGAGATCTCTCATCCTGTCCATAGTCTCTCCCATGCCAAATCCCTATGAGAGAACTCCGGAGAAAATTTTAGCACCTCCGACCGGATGGCTGAACACCGCGAAAAGGCTTGGCCCCGGATTTGTCCTTTCTGCTTCCATCGTTGGATCAGGAGAGCTGATCGCAACTACCATCTTTGGTGCGCAAGTTGGATTCATCTGCCTCTGGCTCATCCTCTTTTCCTGCCTCGTCAAAGTCGCCATTCAAATCGAGTTTGGACGTTTTACCATCTACTCTGGCAAAACCTCGATGCAGGCCCTCGATGAACTTCCTGGACCTAGGTTCGGGAAGGCCAGTTGGGCAGTGTGGAGTTGGTTTGTGACCCATAGCCTAAAAAACCTCCAGGTCGGAGGAATCATCGGTGGCGTTGCCCTCGCTCTTTCAGCACTCTATGATCTTGGTGACCATAGCAACGTGATTTGGACTATCGCGGCCGCTTCTTTAACGATCCTCGTCGTTTCAAGAGGGATCTATGGCCCCATCGAAAAGTGGTCCATTATCATGATCGGACTCTTTACCATTTTCACGGTCGTTTCCCTGATCTCATTACAATGGACTCCCTTTGCAATTTCCGGCAACGAAATCACTTCAGGTTTCGGCTTCGAACTTCCTGCCTCGGCCTTAATCCTTGTTGCACTTGGGACCTTCAGTATTACGGGGGTCGGTGGTGATGAAGTCTTGGCCTACAACTACTGGCTGATCGAGAAAGGTTACGCTTCCTTTACCGGCCCCGAACCCGAAACGCACTCCCCTGAATGGCTAGCACGCGCCAAAGGCTGGATCCGTGTCATGCAACTCGACGCAGCGCTCTCCATGGTTTGCTACACTCTAGTCACCGCTCTTTTTTATCTTCTAGGAGCCGCTATCTTACATAGCCAAAAGATCGTTCCCGAAGGAAATGAGCTCATTACAGTTCTCTCAAAAATGTATACCGATAGCCTCGGCCCCTGGGCTGAAAAAGCCTTCCTTATCGGAGCAGTTGTCGTCCTTTTTTCCACCCTCCTAGCGGCCCTTGCCGCATGGACCCGCCTATTTTCAGATGCTTTCGGACGATTTGGCTGGATCGATTTTAACGACGAAAGGCAACGCCGAAAATCAATCGCAATCCTCTCGATCATCTTCCCCATCATCTGGAGCCTCCTCTACTTCCAGATCGGAAAGCCCGGATTCATGGTGATCATCGGCGGGGCACTTACCATGATCATTTTGTTAATCGTAGTCTTCGCCGCGATCATAATGCGCTACAAATGGCTTCCTCAAGAACTCAGACCATCACGCGCTTTCGACCTTGCCCTCTGGCTAAGTATCGTAGCAATTGTGGCCGCCGGAATCGTTTCGGCGGTCAAGTATTTCGTCGTATAACCATTGCGATCAAACTGGAACCGCAAGGTCCTCAACAATTTCCGACACTACCGTCTGACCTGTGCGCCCAGCATATTGAGCATCAGCCTCAAGAACGAGACGATGTCCAATCACTCCCGGGGCCAGTGATTGAATCGTCTCAGGAAGGACAAAATCACGACCTTCCAAAAGACTAAGAGCCTGAGAGATTCTCAGTAAGTTCAAGGAAGCCCTCGGACTTGCCGCCAGCTTCACCCCCGCCCGACCACGTGTTGCGGCCACCAAACGGACGAGGTATTCCTGCAAGGCCGGCGTGATGGAAACCTCCGTCACCGCCTTTTTAACCATGAGTAAATCATCACGGGTCACCACCTCCTCGACACGAGACAAGGGGTGCGCCTGCTCCTGCGCATTCAAAATTTCCAATTCCTGATCCACTGAAACATAGCCCAGCGAACATTGATAAGCGAAACGATCCATCTGTGCCTCGGGAAGCGGATACGTCCCCCGGAGCTCAACCGGATTTTGAGTCGCGATCACGAAAAATAAATCTCCCAAATCATAGTGATTTCCTTCGATCGTCACCTGCTTCTCGGCCATGGCCTCAAGAAGCGCGCTCTGTGTCCTCGGAGAGGCCCGGTTCACCTCGTCCACCAAAAGGATATCACTGAAGATCGGACCATGGTGAAACTCAAAGCTCGCATTCCGGGAATCAAGCACGCTCACCCCAAGAATATCTGATGGCAAAAGATCGGGCGTAAATTGGATTCGCTGGAAATTACTCCCGCCAATCGAAGCAGCAATCGCCTTCGCCAAAGTGGTTTTCCCAGTCCCTGGGACATCCTCCAGCAAAACATGTCCCCCAGCGATCATTGTCGAGATGACACGGCGCACTGTCTCTTCCTGACCCAGCATCACCGTCTTCACCGAGGCTTCCAACTGGCTGACTATTTCAGCTGCTCCGCTCATTCTTTATCAGACTGCTCGCTTTTCCATTCTTGCCAGACAGGGCGCGACACCTTCTGGTGCCACTCCCTCAATTCCTCAATAGACGCGAGATCTTCTTTTGAGACTTCCTTGGCGAGACTATCCAGGCGTTCGTCATTCAGAAGTCTAATCCCCTTGTTGGTCTCGAGAGGAAGCTCGACATCAACCAAAACGCGATGCCCGGTTTCGGTCGGCACAACCAAAATCAACGGACAGGCTCGATCCAATCCTCCCCCATGATCAATCATCATGGAGACGCCACGGAAATGGCCCGCGGCTTTCGACCCGATGATCTGGTCCTGCGACATTGCGGTAGCTGCCCCCTTCCGGACAAATCCTAAATCGCGGAGCAAGTTGGTCGGTTTAGCCGGTAACTTTCTCACAGCCGAAACCCTGAGAAGAGCCATCATATCCTCTTGCTTAGCAATGCGGCGCCATTCCTTTACCAATGTCTTAGCTTCTACCTCAGATGCCGCTTTCCCCTTGGGATCTTCCCGGCCAACGACCTTTAGAACATCAGCAAGGAATTCCTCTTCCATCTTTACCTCATCCTTGACGAACTGTGCCGACAAGCCGCGCAAGCCTTCTTCACTCTCTTCAGGATAAGTCCCTAGCATCGGGCCCACATCACCGGGTAGGATCATCCACCCCGAGGCACCCTGTCTCATCCAAACCCGCTGATATTTCGGCTTCCAGTTCTCTCCAGAACCAGACAAAGAAAGTATCCCAAGCGCAATTTTCTCATCCCGGTATAACTTGACGACCCCGGCCGAAACTGGATCGGCAGACTTCAGTGAAGCTCCCCACCATTTTACAGATTCAATGTAGCGCCCCGAGCGACGGTCATCAAACGGGTTCCCTTGGCGAGCAATTCTCCTGCCCTGAAGCAACAAACCACCTCCGCCATCAGCAGCCTTCTTCCCCGCCTCTACAGCTTCTTCTTCCTCACGATAATGGCGTTGTAGAAAGGAATCGAGATCTTCCGTCTCAAGATCTCCGACGATTGATTCAAGCAAGGCCTCCGGAGTCTTTGCTCGTATCGTGTCATTCATCTCCTCGAAGACTCCGAACATTTTCTTCACGGCTTCGCGGTCCGCCCAATCAAATTCATCGTTTCTTGCCGTTCGAAACGCGCGACTTTCCTGATCGGCATTCGCGAAAAAAGCCGGCAAAGAAACACGCCATCCCTTATCCGTCCTATTGAGTTGGAACCGAACGGGGTTCAAACGCTCATCCATTGGGGCAGTCTCGTAACTCGAGAGAAAGCCCACCAAAAATTCGGCCTCTCTTTCTACACTCTCCGGGTTGAAGTTAAGAAGGTCTTCGGCATGACCCCCTTTTTCATTTTTCCCGTTAGAAATAATGACCTTCATCACCCTCTGAGAAGTGAGCAATCGCCAAACCCGCTGCTTGTCTTGATTGACCATACCCTTCCGGGTGGCTTTCAAATGCATTTCCCAATCCCTTTCTGGTAAAGAATCCCGTTCGAGAAACCCCTGCCAAACGATCATAGCGTCGGCTTTCCCTGCCTCAGCGGCAGTCAAAAACTCCCGCATAACCTGCTTAACGTCATTTCCGGCGAGAGACTCGGGCGAAACTGCACCCTCCATTTTCTTTCGAAATTTTTCCATCTCAGAGCGACGTAACCTCGTCGTCTCAGAAGTCCGCTCAAGGGCCATCCAGTTTTCCAGATCACGCACCCGACTCTTCAGATCCGCCCCGAAGCCGAGACCCGTATTTTCAAAACTTCCTTCCACAGGAGCAACCTTCCATTTGCTTTCTTTTCTCACCACTCCCAGCGAAATAACCATACTCACATCCGGACCATTTGGCGAAGTCGCCCCGATCAAAACCGCCGAGAGATCGCCGTCCGTCTTCTCGCGAAGAGGCGCGAAGGAGTAATTCCCGTTCTTTGCCCACGACCCACGAAACCCCCAGAGCTCGACAATACGATTCTTCTTCTTAGGACCACAAAAAGGTGAAATTGCTAGGCCAGAAGAAATCTCGGCCTCGGACAATTTACCTTCAAATCCCCGCAAAAATTCGAGAGCGACTTCGGACGGTTCTGCAGAGAAAACCCTCAAGGAAGCCGCGAAGAAAAATGTAATCGTTCGACGCATTGCTAAAATTCTTGCACCGCAAGTCCGCGGACACAAGCCCCAGTCTCCCAGAATTGCCCCAGAAGATTAGGGGAACAGCTTCCAGCAAGTGAGCATCAAAAGAGAACCCACGACCAGCCCCGCTGTCATCCCGTAAACAGACCATCTGGCCTGAAAAGGCTGCAGATTCGGCCCCACAAAGTTTGGTGGTGCGCTCGCCTTAGTCATCACAAACGATGGCCTAACCGTCTTTGACCAATAACTACGATACTCTGACTGGCTTTCATAAATCTCTTTTAAAGCATCGCTGGTCGAATCCCACTCCAATTTGGCATCAAGCACCTCCGGAATATAGAGGTAATCTCCAAGATCCACGCCAGGTCCCGGCTCGAGCTTCACACCCTTGGCTGTCAGAGACTCTTTCAACTTCTCTTTCGCCGTAATATTCTCATCAACCAGAGGTTGGGCCTCCCGGGAGAACTGCTCCATTGCCTCTTTTTTATTCTTCTCGTCAAGCCGTTTAATCAACTTCGGTATTTCGGTCGCAACGGCATTTGCGAAATCAGCAGCCTCCTGAGAATTGGTCAACCGCGCTGCCACCGCCAACTGATCACTGACCTGATCCAAGTCCAAATCTAACCCTCCACGTAATTGTAGAATCGCTTCATTTTGGCTCACTCCCCATTGGTTCGCGAAATCCAAATTTTGGGCGATTTCTTTCAAGGATTCTTCCGATTTTACATTTCGGAGCACCTCGGATTCATTGGCGTCCGCCACCCCAATGGATCCGACTTCGAGCCCATTTTGAGTCGACCTGAAAACATCACGCACGTGAAATGAGAGAGCCGCATAGGCAACGTATTCTTTTGGAGCCTCATCCCACTTCTGCTTTCCATAGAAAAAGCCGCCGACAACCCCTCCGATCGTCAAAACGATCAGAAGCCAAGACCACCACCAAAACCCCCTGCGTCCTCGACGTTTTTTCATCACCGTTATTAGAACAATTGAACCAGATCAGTCACCCGAAAAATCGATTCACTTCAAGGATTGATGAAAGCTTTCCCCTTTTTTAAGGCTTTCAACAAACCCCGTCATCAAATTTGTCGTTGCCTCCACATCCGAATAAGCCGCCATTTCGATTACCGAATGCATGCACCGGAGCGGCAGTGAAACCAGCGCGCTGGGAACTCCATCTCGCGATTGGAAAATCGTATCAGTATCTGTTCCCGTAAACCGGCTCGCTGCTTCATGTTGCACCTCAATCTTCTTTTTCTTTGCCACCTTGAGCAGTCGATCAACCACCAGCGGATGACTCGCGGAGCCATGTGTGACCGTCGGTCCTCCTCCTAGATTTACCTTCCCATACATTGGAGCACTCAGGCCAGGAGTATCCGTCGCATGCGTCACATCTGTGCACAGACAAACATCCGGTTGGATTCGGTGAGTTGCCATCGCCGCTCCAAAGCCCCCGATTTCCTCCTGCACCGCATTCAGGCAAACCACCGTGAAAGCCGGCTTCTTCTTTGAGGACGCCAATTTCTTCATCACCTGCGCAATCATGAATCCACCAATCCGATTATCGACCGCCCGACTGACCACCCGGTCCTTGCCCAATTCAGTCGGCCCATCGGCATAAACTGCTGGATGCCCAACCCGCAAACCCAACTTGGCAATATCCTCTGGTGACGAAGCACCGACATCCACCCATAACTCGTGGATCTTGGGAGCCTTTTCAGACCCAAGCGAATCTCGGCGCAGATGGATCGCAGTATTCCCAATGATGCCCGGGACGAGTCCCTTATCACCCATGATTTGGATTCTTCTCCCCCGCCCAGTCGCCGAGTCACTTCCACCCACCCGGTCGAGGTAGAGAAAGCCATCTTCGGTGATGTATTTGATCATGTAGCCAATCTCATCCGCATGAGCCTCCAACATCACCACCTTCTTGGAAGTCCCCTTCAAGGTTGCCCAAGTCGAGCCATAGGCATCGCACTGCACCGAATCTGCAAATTTCCCGACATACTTGGACCAAACCTTCTGGCCAGGCATTTCAAAACCAGTTGGACTTGGAGTTTCAAGGAGATCAAACAAGAAGGACTTTTCCGCTTTCGTCATGCCCAAAGAGTGCCTCCGCCCTTTCCCAAAGTGAAGTGCCAACTGATCCAGCCAATGCGGGAGCTGTCATCTGGATAGATTACTTCGGTAAGATTCGAGATAGATTTATCTTTTTAGTAGCAATAGCTTCTTCTTGTCGTGTCACATCATCGATCCGCTCTTCTAACTTCAATGATGATTTCGGGCTCCTTGTTTTTTTGCGAGGGAGCCCAAATTTCGTGGGAGCTTGGGTTTTCAGATGATGCTGGGGTTGTCCGTAATTCCGGCCGCCTGATCGAAGCCTGCAACTTTGGAAATGGGGCCGTCCAATCTCCAGTTGTCAACGGAGTTCGATTTGCACCAATCGACTTCACCTCTGGTGAATCTCCAACCCACCTACTGGGTCTGAATTATAATACAGGTGAAAGCGGAAAGCGGGCTGGCGCGGGCATCAACGAGCTGTTCGACACAATTGCCTACCGAAGTGGCGTCGATCCCCAGGCCGCCAATTTGACTGCTTTAGTGATGGGGCAAAGGTATGAAGTTCAATTCTTCTATTACCACAATTCGGTTAATCGAAGTCTGACCATTCGGGATGAATTAGGTGGCGAAGCGGTCCTCAATGAGACGGGTGCGCCTCTTGTCGCAACGGGAATGTTTATTGCTGACGCAGCGGTCCAAACCCTGACTTTTGATGCTAATACCGGCTCCCAATTTATGAATGCCTATCAGGTCAGGGAAGTCACAACTGTCCCTCCGGTGATTTTGGGCGAAGTGGTTATTAGCGAATTTATGGCTTCAAATGAGGAGACCTTGGTTGACGGCAGTGGAGCTTCATCAGATTGGATTGAGATTTGGAATCCAACCTCTGAAGTCGTTGACCTCTCCGGTTGGGCGCTCAGCTCGTCACCCGACTATGAAGATCCTTGGATTTTCCCGCATGTTCTCCTTGGCGCTAATGAATATCTTCTAATCTTTGCCACTGGTGAGGAAAAGGGCGACGACGAGCTCCATACCGATTTTACGATTGAAAAAAAAGGTGGCACCTTAGCCCTCTTGAGGCCAAGAGGCGAAGAGGGCTTCGAGGTCGTAAGTGAATTTGTATCGTATCCTCCCCAAAAAAAGGATGTGAGCTTTGGTTACGCTTCAGGGGGAAAAGAGAAGGAACCGGGTTATCTCTTGGTCCCGACTCCTAGTCAGCGCAATCGCGGTGAGGCGGTCTTAGGTTTTGTAGGTGACACTTCATTTCATCCCAACCGAGGATTCTATAATTCTCCAATCGATGTGGTAATCGAAGCTCGAGACGAAGAAGCAATCATTCGCTACACTCTCGACGGGTCGCAACCCACAGCAAATACAGGACTTCTTTATTCCCCAGAAGACAGGGTGAGAATCTCAGGAACGACCACTTTAAGGGCTGCCGC